>JBDTSU010000160.1:0-8012 GCA_039930965.1 Betaproteobacteria bacterium | reverse complement strand
GGTCGCGAAAACCATGCTGGTGGTCGTGCCGTTGCGCAGCATTTCATTGACGGAAAACTCCGCTACTTCCGCGACATGCCGGTCATCTGCAAAACGCCGTTCCTCGGGAAAGGTGTAACGCTCAAGCCACTCGAGCACCTGTTCACCGTGCGAAGCGACGATGTCAGCCTGGGCAAAGTGAATATGCGTATCGACGAATCCGGGCATGATCAGGCGCCCGCGGTAGTCGATCACGGCGAGTCCGGCCGGCAGTGATGGCAGGAGTGCCTGTGCAGGACCCATTTCCTGGACTCGCCCGTCCTTGATGACCAGCAGTCCATCCTCGACGTATTCGTGAGCGCGTTTGCCGAGGCTGTCGGGTTCGCCCAGGAAATGCAGAATGGAAGCGCGAAATGCCTGCAGGCCGGTGGTCGATGGGAAGTGCGTGTTTGACACGGGATTTTCTACTGAGCTCTTGCGCCCTGAGCGAACCAGGCGGCGATGAGCGCGCGCTCGGAATCGGTCATCTGCGTCAGGTTGCCGATGGGCATATAGCGGCTGGTGGTAGTCTCGGCCACCTTGGCGGCATGGGTGACGATTTGCTCGTCCGTCTGCAGCATCACACCCTTCGGCGGCTGGCTGAATCCCACAAAAGTCGGCCGCGCCGCATGGCAGGTGACGCAACGAGGCTCGATGATGGCCTTGACTTGACTAAATGTAACCGTACCGGCCGCCAGCCCGGACGCGCGCGGGGCGAGCAAGATCGCCACGGTCAATAGCAACAACACGGCAATGACCACAATCGAGGGAACCATCTTCCCTTTCAGGCGCAGCACGAAGAACTGCCGTATCAGGACGCCTGCCAGCATGATGGCGCCCAGCACCGCCCAGCCAAGGGGATGGCTGTAGGTCATCGGATAATGATTGCTGATCATGATAAAAAGCACCGGCAACGTGAAGTAGGTGTTATGAACCGAGCGCTGCTTGCCGACGACGCCCGGCGTTGGATCGACCGGCTGTCCGGCACGGATGGCCGTGACCATTTTCTTCTGGCCCGGGATGATATGGAAGAATACGTTCGCCACCATCATGGTGCCCATCATGGCACCAACGTGAATGTATGCGGCGCGTGCGCCGAACACCTGGAACAGTCCCCAATCGGCGCAAATGACCAGGGCGAACACCAGCGCGGCAAGCAGGTTCTCGCGGCCCGCGAGGATCCGGCAGAGAACGTCATACACAAGCCATCCGCCGGCAATAAACGCCACGCTTATACCGACTGCCTGCAGTGGCGCCATGGCCAGCACGTTCTTGTCGATCAGATGAATGCCGGCGCCAAACCAGTAGATGATGGCGAGCATTGCCATTCCGGACAGCCAGGTCGTGTATGCCTCCCATTTCGACCAGTGCAGATCCAGTGTCAGCGGCTCACCCTTGGGCCCGGTGAGATATTTCTGGCTGTGGTAGAAGCCGCCGCCATGTACTGCCCAATAATCGCCATGCACGCCGCGCTTGACATCTTCCTCGTTCGCCGGAGGCCGCAGGCTGTTGTCGAGCAGCACGAAGTAAAAAGACGCGCCTATCCAGGCGGCACCGGCAATGAGGTGGAGCCAGCGCAACAGCAGGTTCAGCCAATCGAAAATGTATGCTTCCATTTGTGACCGGTAACTTCCAGAGTTGTGATGCGCAACGCAAACTACATTGCGACGCGTACCTGATGTCGCGGGAGGTGAAGAACTAGTTTCTCCGGCTTCGAAGGGAATGAGAAATCCTGGTTGGCGAGTCCGGTTTGCCTGCCGCAATTCGCGCGGTGTATTGCTGCGTCTGCAGAATCTCCACGACGACGCCCACGGCGATAGCCATCGGCTCCTTTGAGTCGATGGCGCGTATCCCGATTGGACAGGTCATCCCGGCAAACCTCGCTTCCGGAATGCCGCGCGCTGCCATTCGGCGTTCGAACTGCCGCCGCTTGGTCAGCGAGCCTATCAGGCCGAAATAGGCGAAGTCCCGTCGCAGCAGGATTCGCTCGCTGATCGCCTGGTCGAGCTGATGGCTATGGGTCATGACCAGAAAATAACTGCCGGCCGGCGCCTTCGCAACTTCTTCTTCCGGAAATTCGTTCATGCACCGGTAGACATGGTGAGGGATATCCGCCGGAAACTCGGCTTCCCGGCTGTCGATCCAGGTGACCTGGCAGGGAAGATCGGCAAGTATCCTGACGACCGCGCGCCCGACGTGGCCGGCGCCGAACAATACGACGTTGAACTGAACGGCCGGCATCATTTCGAAGAAACACTCATTGTCCGCGACGGACAGTAACGCTGACGCCTGGTGGGTGGCGAGGCGATGTCTCGCGATTGCGACCGCTTCGTGATCCAGCGTGGGACTCCCCAGCGAGCCTGCCCAATCGTCAGCGGACACCACCAGTTTGCCGGCGGAAATGTTTCCGCGCAGCGGCGTTACCGCAACGCAATCGATGCCCTGCCCTCGCAACCCTGCGATGTCGTTCACCCATCTCGCGTCCGGCACCACCGGCTCAAACAACAGGTTTACCAAGCCGCCGCAGCACTGGCCCAGACTGGCTCCCAATGGGAAGCGCAGCAATGCAGGCGCTCCGCCGGAAGCAAGCATGTCGCGGGCGATCTGGATTGCCTTGAACTCCAGGTGACCGCCGCCGATGGTCCCGAAAACGCCGGCAAGCGTCACCCGCATTCTCGTGCCGGCTTCGCGGGGAACCGAGCCATTGGTCGATGCGACGGCGATGGAAATTGCCGATTGTCCGGTCGCCAGGACGCCGAAAAGGTCCTCAAGCCATGTGTTCATGGTTGTACAACGCTCATCGCGCGAACCGCATCGACCGCGTTGAGAATGGCCTCCGGCGTGGCGGGCGCGCTTAACGGCGGGTTAACGCGGTAATCGGCGACGCTGGCAATCGCGTCGCGGATCGCAAAGAACACTGAAAATGCCAGCAGCAACGGCGGCTCTCCGACCGCTTTCGAGCGGAAGATCGTGTCTTCCACATTTTGGTTCTTGAACAACGCCACGCGAAAATCCGCGGGACAGTCGTTAACGGCGGGAATCTTGTACGTCGATGGAGCGTGGGTCATGAGCTTGCCCGCTTCGTTCCACCAGAGTTCCTCGGTGGTCAGCCAGCCCATGCCCTGGATGAAGCCGCCTTCGATTTGTCCGAGATCGATGGCGGGATTGATAGAGTTTCCCGCATCGTGCAACAAATCGGCGCGCAGCAATCTTGATTCGCCGGTCAAGGTATCGATGACGACTTCGGAGACCGCCGCGCCGTACGCGAAGTACAGGAACGGTCTGCCCAGCATGGTGCCGCGATCCCAGTGCAGCTTCGGCGTGGCGTAGAAACCATCGGACCAGAGCTGGACCCGGGCATGGTTGGCCATGAGCACCAGCTCCGGAAAGGCAAGCGACCGGCCGCGGACGCGTACATGGTCGTCCGCGAAAAGTACCTCTTCCGCGGTGCCGCCGAATTTCTCCGCGGCAAATCGGGCAAGCCGCAATTTGATCGTCGCAGCGGCGTCCTGTGCGGCCTTGCCATTGAGGTCGCTGCCGGTAGATGCGGCGGTAGCGGAAGTATTGGCGACCTTGCTGGTATCGGTCGCCGTGGAACGCACCCGGGTGAGGCTGATGCCCAGTTCGCCGGCGACAATTTGCGCGACCTTGGTGTGCAGGCCCTGCCCCATCTCGGTACCGCCATGGTTCACCAGCACCGAGCCATCGGTATAAATGTGTACCAATGCGCCGGCCTGGTTGTAATGCACCATGTTGAATGAGATGCCAAACTTCACCGGCGTTAGCGACAGACCTTTTTTCAGTACCGAGCTCGATGCGTTGAACGCGCGAATAGCCTCTCGCCGCCGGCGGTATTGGCTGGAATGTTCGAGCTGATCGACCAACTCATGAATGACATTGTCCTCGACAACCATGCCGTAGGGCGTGGCGTTGCGCTCGTCGATGCCGTAGAAATTTCGCTTGCGCACATCCAGCGGGTCCTTGCCGAGCTCGCGTGCGATGCTGTCAAGAATATATTCGATGGCAATCGCGCCTTGTGGGCCGCCAAAACCGCGGAAGGCGGTATTCGACTGGGTATTGGTCCGCGCGCAAAGGCCGCTAATGTCGACATCACTGAGGAAGTAGGCGTTGTCGACGTGGCACACGGCGCGGGCCATGACCGGTCCCGACAAATCCGCCGAAAATCCAGCACGGGACACCAATTCAATCTTGAGCGCCCGGACGGTGCCATCATCGTCGTAGCCGACGTCATAGGCAATTTGGAAATCATGGCGCTTGCCGGTGATCATCATGTCGTCATCGCGGTCGAGCCGGAGCTTGACCGGCCGCCGCAGGCGCATGGCGGCGACCGCGGCTAAGCAGGCAAATTGCGCGGATTGCGATTCCTTGCCGCCGAAACCACCGCCCATACGACGCACTTCCACCGTCACTTGATTGGAATTCAGCTTGAGCACGTGCGCCACCAGATGCTGCATTTCGCTGGGATGCTGGGTTGAACACCACAGGTACATGCCGTTGTTTTCCCTGGGCGCAGCATAGGAAATCTGCCCTTCCAGATAAAACTGCTCCTGCCCACCAACCTGCAATTGGCCCGCCATTCTCCGCGGCGCACGTGCCAATGCGCCGGCGGCATCACCGGTTGACCGGTGCATCGGCGGAATGACCAGCATCTCTTGTTGTTTCGCGGCGGCCGCCGTCAGGACAGGCGCAAGGTCTTCATATTCGATGCGTGCCAGGCGCGCGGCGCGGCGTGCCGTGTCGTGGGAATCGGCAATCACCGCAAACACCGGCTGTCCCACGTAGTGAACCTTGCCGTCGGCGAGAATCGGATCATCGTGGAGAATCGGGCCGCAATTGTTTTCGCCCGGGATATCGCGCGCCAATAGCACATCGATTACGCCCGGACACGCGCGCACGGCAGCCAGGTCGACCGACAGCAGCCGCGCATGCGCGCGGTCGCTCATTCCCAGCGCGGCGTGAAGCGTCGCGGACAACTCGGGAATGTCATCGACATAGACTGCTTCGCCGGAGACGTGCAGGTGCGCAGACTCATGGGGCCGCGCTTCGCCGGCAACGGGGCCTTCGATCAATTTCGCCGGCCCATCAAGTCGCGCGACGTTCACGCAAATACGCTCAGCTCACCGACCGGCATCGGCTTCTCGGGGCGCGTTTCCAGAAAAAACCGGAGCAGCAGATTTTGTGCCGCTTTTAGCCGGTACCCGCCACTGGCACGCATATCAGTCAACGGTGTGTAATCGCGGGCCAGCGCAGCCATCGCGGAACGGGCGGCGGCCTCATCCCATTTGCGCCCAATCAATGCCAGTTCGGCTTGCACCGCGCGCTTGGGCTTGGCGGCCATGCCGCCATACGCAATGCGGCAGGAGGCAACGGTCTGCCCTGCCAGTTCAATGGCGAAGGCCGCACACACGGCCGAAATGTCCGAGTCGAAACGCTTCGACAATTTGTAAGTGCGAAAACGCTGCCCAGGTGATGGCTTGGGCACATGCACGAACGCGATGACCTCGTCCGGCTGCAGGGCCTTTTGCTGGTATCCGATGTAGATTTCTTCCAGCGGCAAACGGCGGGTGCCGCCGACATTGCATAGGCTCACTTCCGCGCCGAGGGTAATGAGCGCCGGCATGGCGTCGCCGATCGGCGAACCGTTGGCAATATTGCCCCCAAGCGTGCCGGCGTTTCGAATCGGCGTTGAGGCGAAGCGCTCCCACATCTCGTTCATTTCAGGGTATGGCCCATTCAATGCCCTCTGCGCATCCGCCAGCGAGACGGCCGCGCCGATGGTGAGGTGATTGGCATCCTCCGAGATCGCAAGCAGTTCGGCGACTTCACCGGTATAGATGATGTCGCCGAGGTCTCGGAACTGCTTGTTCACCCACAGTCCGACATCGGTGCCGCCCGCCAGAATGGTCGACGACGGCAATTCGGCGCGGCAGGCAATCAGATCGGCAAGTGTGCGGGGCGCAAAAAATCGCTGCCCCCGGAACTGATATTCAAGCGCTGCCGGCCGCGCGAGGCCTTTTAGCGCAGTTGCCAATGCATTTCGATCGAACCGGACCGCAGGCAATTCAAACATGCGCCTGCCGGCATCGACAATTGGACGATATCCCGTGCAACGGCATAGGTTTCCCGTGATGGACTTGCGCACGGATGTTTCGTCAGCCGGTGTGCTGCTTTCATTCACGTCACAATTCACATAGAGGCCCCATAACGACATGACGAATCCCGGCGTGCAGAAGCCACACTGGGAACCGTGACACTCAACCATGGCTTCCTGTACCGGGTGTAGCGCTCCGTCCCGCGCGCGCAAACTCTCGACTGTGAACAGCGCCTTGCCGTCCAGCGTCGGCAAGAACTGGATACACGCATTTATGGCCTTCATTTGCAGACGACCGTGTTTGAGTTCGCCGACGACCACGGTACAGGCGCCGCAATCGCCCTCCGCGCAACCTTCCTTGGTGCCCATTCGGCCCAATCGCTGACGCAGGAAACTCAGTACGCTCGTCGTGGGAGCGACATCATCGACTTCGACCACTTCGCCGTCGAGGATGAAGCGGATCGGTGACGCAACCGTCGTCGTCACGCTCAACTGCCCCGGTAGGTGGAATAGCTCCACGGCGAGATCAACAACGGGACGTGGTAATGCTGCTGCGGGTCGGCAATGCCGAAACGCAACACCACCTCATCGAGGAACGGCGGATCGGGGAGCGCGACGGAGCAACTGCGGAAGTATTCGCCCGCCTGAAACACCAATTCGTACTCACCCGCCAGGAAGTCAGCCCCTTCAAGAAGCGGTTTGTCGCAACGGCCATCTGCATTGGTCTGCGTCGCGCGGACCAGCGCACGTCCCCCGCCATTCAATCGAAAAAGTGACAAATGCATGCCCACGCCGGGGCAGCCCTGCGCGGTATCAAGCACGTGCGTGGTAAGTCGCCCCATAAGTGGTCCCCATCTTCGTTAGCGCAATCATCTTCGCGGCTTTGTTTTTTGTCAACAGAAATGAGTTGATTTTGTGCACAATTTGTCGCAAAGTCTCTGCTAGCCTCCCCTGCACGTGCCCCAACGGAAAATCCGTAACGTGAAATCGCAAACAGCAAAACCGACCCTGGAATTGTCCGCCGCCAACGCACTGACGACGGTCGATGTCTATGCACACATATATGAGGCGGTACTCGATCACCGCCTGCCTCCCGGGACAAAACTGAAGGAAGTACCGCTGTCCGAATTGTTCGGCGTGACACGCGGCACGATTCGCAAGGCGTTTTCCCAGTTGGCAGCGATGAAAATCATCGAATTGCGGCCAAACCGCGGCGCGATGGTGGCCAGCCCGTCCCTACAGGAGAGCCGGGACCTGTTTGCTGCGCGCCGAACAATTGAAAGCTCGATTGTCGATGCGTTGGCACGGCGTATCACCAAGGTCCAGGTTTCGCAACTCAGGGCCCTGGTCAAACAGGAAGACATCGCCTATCGCCGGGGTGAAATGCGCACAGCACTCAAACTTTCGGTCGATTTTCACCGCGTATTGGCGTCCATGGCAGGCAATTCCGTGCTGGTTGGACTCCTGGACCAGTTGATTTCGCGCACGCCGCTGGTGGTCCTTGCATACCGGGATCCCGCGCAAACGAATGAATGTGCCAACCGGGACCATGCCGAACTGATAGCTGCCCTCGAAGCAAAGGATGCTGACCGCGCCATCGTGGCGATGAAATGTCATTTATGCAACCTCGAGGGAAAGCTCGATCTGCGCGATGCCACGCCCGTAAATGAACTCTCGGCAATTTTCGGGCTCGGTGCACCGCGCGCGCCGTCCGTTTCCTCCGCGCGCTGAATTCGACCGAAAAATACAATGACGGCGCCGCGACAAGAATATCCGCGTGATCTGATCGGATACGGCAGATATCCGCCCGCAGCCGACTGGCCCGGACAAGCACGAATCGCGGTGCAATTTGTGTTGAATTACGAAGAAGGCGGTGAGAGTT
>JBDTSU010000159.1:0-8028 GCA_039930965.1 Betaproteobacteria bacterium | reverse complement strand
GACAATCGAATCGAAGTGCTTGGCGAGGGAATTGGACGCCTGCAGCGGCTGCGGATGCTCGACCTGGGCCACAACCGGCTGGCATCGCTGCCGGCCGCACTGGGCGAACTGACGGCGTTGTCGGGCTTTCTCTATCTCAGCCATAACCGGCTCACCGCCTTGCCGGATTCGCTCGGCCGTCTTGCCACGTTGACCTACCTGAATGTGAGCGACAACCAGATCACGGCCTTGCCCGCGGGCGTGGGCGGCATGCGCGCGTTGTGCGAATTGCGCCTCTACCGCAATCAACTGGCCTCGTTGCCGGAAAGCATGGGCGACCTGGCGCACCTGAGGGAATTGCACGTGCAACAAAATCGGCTGGTCTCGCTGCCGGAGCGCGTCGGCGGGCTGGTGGAACTGCGCGAACTGGACCTGGCAGACAATGCGCTGACCGCGCTGCCGAAGTCGATCGGCCAACTCGGGCAATTGCGGCGGCTCAATCTGCGCAACAATTCCCTCACCTCGCTGCCGTTATCGATCGGCGCGCTCACCCGGCTGACGCACCTGGATCTGCGCGCCAACCCCCTGCGCACACTGCCCGAGGCCATCGGCGCGCTGCCGGCCCTGGAGAAACTGGATGTGCGCTGGTGCCCGCTGGATGCGCCGCCGCCGTGGATGGCCGCGTTGCAGGCGCGGGGCTGCACCGTGTACCGGTAGGCCGGGGACTCCTCAAAACCTCAAATGGCTTGATAGGGGTAGGGAAGAGCCTTCGCCCTCCCCTCCCTCCGAACCGTGCGTGCGGTTCTCCCGCACACGGCTCTCCAGTCGGTAGTTTCTGCATCGAGAACAGATTACAAAACATCATCATCCAATTGAGTGAAAACAATGAGTCTGCATCGGCATCACTGTCGCCATAAGCGCAGTTACCCGCGCCACTGTCAGCCGTTCCAGGTCGTTCAGGCTTCCGCTTCATCTCCGTCCAGGGAGAATTCTCCACATTTGTCCGCATCCGTAGCTTGCGCATTCGACCGACTCTTTCTGCCTGCCACCACCATTCGCGACCCTACCTTCCTGCCTCCCTTCCCTCGGCACGGCTTTGCTTTCCGCGCCTCTCCGACCGCCTCGACAGTGTTTAGGCTCCAGGGTTCGCTCCCCGGGCATGACGCCAGTTTCCCAGCCGTTTGGCCTTGGACTGCTCTTCGGTCTTGCGGTACTACGAAGGCTCTGACTCCTGCTTCCCGTCACCGCGGGTCGCAGGTCTCCCCGCTTATCTCGCGACACCTTCCCAACGTTCCGCCTCCAACCACGCGGTGTACTCCGGTATCGCTTTACACGCCATCAACAGCGTACCGGACGAGTTTCGGACTTCGCCTTGAACGAGCAGGCTCGTCGTCACACCCCGCCGAATCGAGTTCGTCATCCTGCGGACCGCCAGTTCGCTTCCGGTTGCTCTCCACCCCGCCTCGCGACGACGCAGTTACCTTTGGCTACGGGGTCTTGGCTTGCCCCGACATGGACTTGCACCATGTTGATGTCGCGCCTTCACGGGCGCACTCATCCCCGCAAAAGCGGGGATCCATTTTTTTTGCTGCAAATCAATGGAATGTGAAACTTTGATTCCCGCTTTCGCGGGAACGACGGTTAATAGAAGTGCCCCAGCAATAGACCCAAGCACTGGCGCGCTTCTTCAGGCCTTTTTGCCCCGAAACGCGCATCAAATGGCGTTCCGCGATTTCGCACCACGGCACCGCGCGACGCTACTCGTACCTGTTCTTCAACTCGCCGATCCCGTCAATGACGATGCTGACCTCGCTGCCGGCTTTCATCGAACCGACGCCGATCGAGGTACCGCAGGCGATGATGTCACCGGGCTCGAGCGTCATGTCGTGGGAAATCAGGCTCACCAGCTGCGCCGGCGTAAAAATCATATCGGCCACCGGATAGTTCTGACGCTCCTGGCCATTGAGGATGGTCTTGATGGAGAGCAACATCGGGTCGAGACCGGTGGCAATCACCGGGCCGAATACGCCAAAGGTGTCGAAACTCTTGGCGCGCGTCCATTGCGCGAAGCTCGCGTCCTTGAACAGCAATTCGGCGGCGGTCACGTCATTGATGCAGGTATAGCCGAAGATGTGCGATTCCGCCTCGCCCTCGCTGATTGCCCGGGTGCGCTTGCCGATCACCACGCCCAGTTCGCCTTCATACACCACCTTGCCGGCATAGAAAGGCGGTACGCGAATCGCCTCACCGTGGGGATGGAAGGCGTTGTTGCCCTTGAGAAAGTACAGCGGCTCGGGCGGGATGGCCTGGCCGAGTTTTTCGGCCAGGGCGCGGAAATTGTTCCACAGCGCCACCATCTTGGAGGGCTGGCAGGGCGTCAGCCATTTGACGGCGGCAAGCGGCAGCATCTCGCCGGACTCCACCGTGGTACCGAACAGGTCGCCCTCGAATACCCGGATGTGGTCACCCGCGAGTTGCCCGAAACCGCTCACCCCGTGATGCTCGAACCGCAGCCAATGCGCCATCGCCGTCTCCGCAAAGAAGAATTTGCGGTCATGTTAACGGCCTGTTTGCCGGCCGGGATTGACTTCGGACAGCAACTCCAAAAAAAAGCCGCCCGGTATGGGCGGCGAATGCACTCACCTTCGGAGGGGTGAATTTACTGCAAGGTCAGCATATGCCTGTTGGCGTTTTCAAAAACTACCCGTGCAGGTGGGAAATGAAGCGTTATGTCCGGCAAAAGCCGCGATAATCTTAAGAACCCCCAAGGAGAAGGTCATGTCCGACGCCCACAGCTTTGAAACCCGCCTGCATTGGCCCGCCGACCCCGCGCAGCTGCTGCCGCCGGATCCGGCCTTTTCGCGCAACAGCCTGCTGGGCGCCACCGGCAAGGCCGAGGTGGCCGCCTCCGCACCGACGGTGTTCGGCGGCGAGGCCTCCGGCTATAACCCGGAGGAGCTGCTGCTGATGTCGCTCTCGCAGTGCCACATGCTTACCTTCCTGGCCATCGCTGCCAAGAAGCGCATGGCGATCCTCGCCTACGAGGATCGCGCCACCGGCACGCTCGGCCTGGGCGAACCCGGCGCCAAGAGCGGCCCGCCCGGCAAGATGTCGATGCAGGAGGTCACCCTGCGGCCGCGGGTGACGGTGGCCCGCGGCACCGACCTGGCCGACGCCATGGCGATTCACGAGAAAGCCCACGCCAATTGCTTCATCGCGAATTCGGTGAATTTTCCGGTGAAAAACGAGGCCGAGATCATCGAGGCCTGAGCGCATCCGTATCGTGCTCGCTCGCGTATGGCGCACATGCACGATACAAAATACCGAAAGATTTTCATCACCGGGGGCACCGGATACATCGGTGCGCCACTCGTCCATGCGCTGGTCGCGCGTGGGCACCAGGTGCGGGCGCTGGTGCGCGAAGCGTCGCGCATCCATGCGATGCAGATACTACCCACCGCCTGCGAAATCGTGTCGGGCAACGCCCTTGACGCAGCGAGTTTTTCCGCGGCTGTCGCGGGCTGCGATACCTTTGTGCAAATGGTCGGCGTGCCGCACCCGAGTCCGCGGAAAGCGCGGGAATTCCGCGATATTGATCTGGCGTCGGCACTTGCGGGACTGGAGGCGGCGGCCGGGCAAGGTGTGAAACACTTGGTGTATTTGTCCGTCAGCCAGTTCGCCGACGGCAAGGCCCCCGCCATGCGCGCCTATGTGGCCTCACGCGCGGAAGCCGAAGTACAGATCGCCGCGCGCGTGGCCACCGGAACCCTCGCGGCGACGTTTCTGCGCCCTTGGTACGTGCTGGGACCGGGCCATCGCTGGCCGATTTTTCTGAAACCGCTTTACCGGCTGGCTTCGCTTTTTCCCGCGCTGCGGGCCAATGTTGAAAACATGGGACTGGTCACGCGGAAGGAGATGGTGGCAGCGCTGGTGCGCGTGGTGGAAAACCCGGCGACTGCAATTAGCGTGCTTGGAGTCACTCAGATTCGGGAGATAGGGCGGGCAACCAAGCTCAAATGATACGGCTTTAGGCGTATCCTAAATTCTCCAGTATGAAAACGCTGATCCTCACTTTTCACCCCGTACACCGCGGGGATGGCTACGCGGCAAATGACCATATTGCCTTTCAAGAAACCCTGCGGGAACTGAGTGAGTTGCGAATTCCTTGCCGCCCGCTGCACCAACTGATTTCAGCGCTTTCCAACCCGATCGCACGATGGCGTTTGCCAGAAAGGTTCGTGGCGCTTACTTGCGATGATGGTGAACTTGGGGAAGTCGCACAATTGCCTGCATTCGACGGCACGCTTTCGCCATCTTTTTCTGAACTGCAGAATCAATTTGTCTCGGCGCAGAAAGCATGCGATGGAATTCCTCACATCACCAGTTTTGTCATTGCGTCGGAAGATGCGAGGTCCCAAATTCGCCCCAATGGGGACCTGACACACAGTTGGTGGAAAGGCGTCGCACAAAGCAAGTTGGGCGCAATCGAAAACCACAGTTGGGATCATTGTCACCCCGATGTTTCGGAAATCCGGCAGCGAACGCAAGCCAAGGGTACCTTCAAGGGTGTCGATACATACGACGACGCGGATATGCAAATAAGGCAAGCGGCACTGGTGATTGATAAAATGATCGCGCCGCGCCGAACAAGTCTTTTCGCTTATCCATTCGGCGACACTAATGAATATTTGGTGCATGAATATTTGCCTAGATTTCGAAACGAGCATGGCATGAGCGCAGCTTTCACCACTGAACCCGCACCGGTTACCAGGAACTCAAACCGGTGGACATTGCCGCGGTACGTCTGCGGACATGACTGGAAATCAAGTGAAGAACTAAGGGCTTTGTTGAAAGACGCCAATATCCTGCGGTGACAGTCTGGTGCCAGAACGTACAGCGGTGCGATAAGCGCATCTCAATTCCGGTTCGGTCCCCGACGTACAAGGGCCGAATGGGATGAAGTTTTTTGGGCCTAATTGGGCTGCAAAAATGCTCCGATGGTAGAGTGTCAACACCACCTTTCTTCGTGTGCGCGCGAGCGTGACTCGAGCGAACTATTCCAGCAACCGACCGAATCACTCTCCGTGACATGTCAGAATTTTCCGAAGCACTTAAGATCGTCGAATCGAAGGACGCCGCGCCCATTGCGAGCGGCCTCTTTTACGAGGCATATCGGCAGGACTTTCCGTCGCCGCGTGATTACCAGATTCTGGAAACGGCGATACGCCCTGACAATTGGCGACAGTATGTGGCGATCTATACATGGGCGGACGGGACTGAGGAGTGCGTCGGCTTCTGCAACTACATCAAGTACAAGGATGTTTATCTGGAAGGCGGACTTGCGGTTCGCAAGAATTTCTACAGGCGATTAAGCAGGGAGGCATTTACCGACTGCTCAGAACATGGAGGCATCGCGCAAATTATCATGGAGACTATTGCTACCAGGCTGACCGACTGTGTGGCATGGTTTGGATATGTAGGGGATGCCAAGTCTTTGCGGGTGTGTTTGCGCGTGGGATATCTGCAGATTGATCATCCTTATTTGATCGTGAAATGGATGCAACCACTGGACGACACAGTCAAGCGCAAATGGATTGATGAAATTACGCGAATTGGACCTTTTTAGCCACGTTGAATCGACACGCGGTCAATTTGTCCGACCACAACAAGCCCCCATGAAGACTCTACCCGAACTGTCGCGCGATCTCGCCACCGGCAAGACCACCTCCGAAAAACTGGTTCTTGCCTGCCTCGAAAGAATAGCCGATCCAGCTGGTGAAGGTTCGCGGGCATTTATCAAAGTCTATGGCGACGCCGCACTTGCCTCGGCGCGTGCCAGCGATACCGCGCGCGCTGGCGGACAGGTTCCTTCCCCACTGGCCGGTATCCCCATCTCGATCAAGGACCTGTTCGATATTGGCGGGGAGGTCACGCGCGCGGGCTCCATCGTCCTTGCCGATGCCGCGCCGGCCACCGCGGATGCGCCGGCGATCGCGCGCCTCAAGGCGGCAGGCGCGATCGTGATCGGCCGCACCAACATGACCGAGTTTGCCTACGGTGCAAACGGCATGAACCAGCACTACGGCACGCCGCGCAACCCCTGGGACCGCGCCACCGGCCGCATACCCGGCGGCTCAACCTCGGGCGGCGCGGTGAGCGTGACCGATGGCATGGCGGCCGCGACCATCGGTTCCGATACTGGCGGCTCGGTGCGCATTCCGTCCGCGCTGTGCGGTATCACCGGGTTCAAACCGACGCAGCAACGCGTGCCGCTGGCCGGCGCCTTTCCGCTGTCGTTCACGCGCGATTCGATCGGCCCGCTGGGGCACTCGGTCGCATGTTGTGCCTGGCTGGATGCGGCCATGGCCGATATGCCGCTCGACATTCCCGCACCGGCGGAATTGAAGGGCCTGCGGCTCGGCGTGCCCTCCACGATCCTGCTTGACGACCTCGCGCCCGACGTGGCGGAGGCGTTTTCGCGGGCATTGGCGACACTCTCAACGGCGGGTGCGGTGATCGAGGAATTTGCCTTCCCGGAAATCGCCCGCGAACGCGAAGGCAGCGGCAAGGCCAACTTTTCCGGCGTCGAGGCGTACGCATTGCATCGCCAGCGGCTGCTGACGGCGGCCGATCAGTTCGACCGGCGGGTGGCCAAACGGCTGATGCTGGGCGCGGAAATGAAGGCGGCGGACTACGTCGATCTGCTGCAACTGCGACGCTTACTCATCGAGTCAGCGAACCGCGCCACGGCGCGCTTCGACGCCCTGCTGACGCCGACCGTGCCGATCATCGCGCCGACGCTGGCCGAAATGGAATCCTCGGACGAGGTGTTTTTCCGGGTGAATGGCCTGCTGCTCAGGAACTGCGCGCCGTTCAATGTCCTGGACCGGCCGTGCCTGTCGTTGCCATGCCATCGCGCGGGCGACGCGCCGGTCGGCCTGATGGTGGTGGGTGAGACGATGGGCGATGCGCGGGTATTCGCCATTGGCCGCGCGATTGAAGCGTCAATTCAGGCGATACGCTAGAAACCGCGATTCTTCTTCTTGGCGGCCTGCGCCTCTTCCTGGTCATGTTTCATTTTCTTTTCCGCGACTTTCTTGTCCCAGCCGATCATTGGCGTGATGACGTTCCACCACAGAGCGAGCACCGCGAACGGTAGCAGAACCCAGAACCACGACCAGGTTGCCGGTGGCCCGATTTCGGCAAGTTTCAGCAGCAATATGATGATCGCTACGACGGCAAGTGGCATTTCAGACTCCAGAATGGGTAGAACCGATGACCAACAAATTAGCACAAAGTACGTCGCCTTACCTGCAACAGCACGCAGAAAACCCGGTGCACTGGCATGAGTGGGGTGCGGAAGCGCTGGCGTTGTCGAAGACGAGCGGCAAGCCGATCCTGCTGTCGGTCGGCTATTCGGCCTGCCACTGGTGCCACGTGATGGCGCACGAATCGTTCGAAGACGAGCATATCGCGGCCCTTATGAACGAGTTGTTTGTGAATATCAAGGTCGATCGCGAGGAGCGGCCCGATATCGACCAGATCTACCAGACCGCCCACGCCATGTTGACGCAGCGTTCGGGCGGCTGGCCGCTGACGATGTTTCTCACGCCGGACACGACACCGTTTTTCGGCGGCACCTACTTTCCCAAGTCCGCCCGCTATGGTTTGCCCGGATTCGGCGATCTGTTGCAGCGCGTGGCGGCGTACTACCGCGAGCAGGCCGACAGTATTCGCGAACAGAATCAGCAACTGGTGACCGCGCTGAATGCACGCAGTACCGAGGAGCCGGCGCAAAACCAGGCGGCATCGGAACTCTCCCGCGAACCGATCGACGCGGCGCGGGGGCAAATGCTGCGGTCGTTCGATCGCAACCGCGGCGGCTTCGGCGCGGCGCCCAAATTTCCGCACCCGGAAATGATCGAGTTCTGCCTGCGGCGATTTGCCGAGCACGGTGATGCCGAGGCGCGCCACGCCGCCTGTTTCACGCTGGAATGCATGTGCCGTGGCGGCCTCTTTGATCAACTCGGCGGCGGATTTGCGCGCTAC
>JBDTSU010000158.1:0-8146 GCA_039930965.1 Betaproteobacteria bacterium | reverse complement strand
GGACGCGGCCGGCTTGGCCGGTGTGGCGTTGGGAGTGACGGCGGGCGCGCTGTGCACCGGGCAGGCCGCGCCCGATTCGGTCTTGGTCTCGCTCTTGGCGTCGGCCGGCGCAGCGGGCTTGGCCTCCGCGTTGGCCGGCTCGGCCTTATCGTCCGCCTGGCTGTCCTTTGCGCCGCTGGCGCCGCCCTTGAAATCGGTGACATACCAGCCGCTGCCCTTCAATTGAAACTGCGGCGCCGTGACTTGCTTGGAATAGGTGGCCTGGCCGCAGGCGGGGCAATCCGTCAGCGGGGCGGCACTGAGCTTTTGCAAAACATCCTGGGTGTGCCCGCAGGACGAGCACTTGTACGCGTAAATCGGCATGGTGGACCTAGAAGAACAAAACGGAGCGCAGGCGACGCGACGCGATCAGCCTGCGCGGGAATCAATAACTTGTTATTTTAACACAAGGACTTAGCGCGCTTGTGCAGCGCCGCAATGGCGACTACTTGATCACCATTTTATCCAGCCCGGCCGGCGGGTTTGGGTACTGCATCGCCAGGTTGCTCAAGGTATTGACCAGCACCGACAGCACATACAAGTCGCGCACCCAGTTGCGATCGGACGGCACCACGTACCACGGCGCATGCGGCGTCGAGGTCGCATTGAGGGCCTCCTCATACACGCGCTGGTAGTCGTCCCATTGCGCGCGCGTGACAAGATCGCCCGGATTGAATTTCCATTGCTTGGCATCGTCGTCCAGCCGGTCCTGCAATCGTTCCTTTTGTTCGTCCTTCGAAATATGCAGGAAGAATTTGACAATGATGGTGCCTTCCTCCACCAGCATGGCCTCGAAATCATTGATCTGCCGGAAGCGCCGCCGGGCGGTGCGGTCATCAACCCAGCCCTGCACGCGCGTGACCAGCACATCCTCATAGTGGCTGCGATTGAATATCGCCAGTTCGCCCTTGCCCGGCACGCACGCATGCACGCGCCACAGATAATCGTGATCCAGTTCCGCCGGCGTCGGCGCCTTGAAACTCGCGACCCGCACCCCCTGCGGATTGACGCCGGAGAACACCTTGCGAATCACGCCGTCCTTGCCGCCCGTGTCCATCGCCTGCAATATCACCAGCACCTTGTGCTTGTGCTCGGCGAAGAGCACGCTCTGCAATTCCACCAGCTGCGCGTTCAATTGCGCGAATACTGCGACGGTGGCGGCCTTGTCGCCCTTGAAATTGCAGGTGGAGGCGGGATCGATGTCGGCCAGCGCGGTCTTGCCGTTGGCGATGATCGGACGGATCAGCTTGACGCCGTCGGACTTGGAGGATTTGGCCATGATTGCGGGTCCGGTTGGGAGGAGCGGGTGCGAGCGGGTCTCGCAAGCGGTTGCGGCATAATCGCACATTCGCAATTCGCCCGCGCCACACGCCCTCACATGTACCGATTCGGCATCGACCTCGGCGGCACCAAGATCGAAATCCTCGCGCTCGATGCGACCGGACGGGAATGCCATCGCCGGCGCATCGACACGCCGCGCGCCACGCCTGACGATTACGCCGCAACGGTCGAGGCCATCGCCGGGCTAGTGCGCGAGGCGGAACGCACGCTCGGCGGCGCCGGCACGGTGGGCGTTGCCACGCCGGGCGCCATTTCCCGCGCCCCGGGCGCCCTCGGCGGGGGCATCAAGAACGCCAATTCCACCTGTCTCAACGGCCGGCCGCTGGCGGAAGACCTGCGGAATGCACTCGCGCGCACGATTCGCGTCGCCAACGACGCCAATTGTTTTGCGCTGTCCGAAGCGACCGACGGCGCCGCGGCCGGTGCCGCTTGTGTGTTCGGCGTCATCCTCGGTACCGGCGTGGGCGGCGGCATCGTCATCGAGGGCAAGCTGCTGACCGGCGCCAACGCGATCGCCGGCGAGTGGGGACACAATCCGTTGCCGGTATATGCCACGCCGACCGCACCGTTCACGCCCGGACAGGCGGACGAAAGGCCGGGGCACGAGTGCTATTGCGGCCGGCGCGGCTGCATCGAAACCTGGCTGTCCGGGCCGGGGCTCGCGAAACATTTTCTTGAGGACACCGGGCGCGCGCTGTCCGCCGAACAGATCGTCGCCGAGGCAGCCCATGATGCGCAATGCGAAGCCGCCCTGCAGGCCTTTGAAGACCGACTGGCGCGCAGCCTCGCCACCGTCATCAACCTGCTCGACCCGGACGTCATCGTGCTCGGTGGCGGATTGTCAGGCGTCGCACGCTGGTACGATGCGGTGCCCGCGCGCTGGGCAACATACGTCTTCAGCGACCACGTCACCACCCGCTTGCTGGCGCCGAAATTCGGCGCCGCCAGTGGCGCGCGCGGCGCGGCGTGGCTATGGAATGATCCCTGAAACCCGATTGAGGAAACCGCAATGACCCTCCCGTCCACCATGCGCTTTATCGCGACGACCGGTTCCGGTGCCGCCGAAGTGATGAACCTCGCCTCCGGCCCGTTGCCACCGGTCGGGGAAAATGACGTGCTCATCCGCGTCGAATATGCCGGCGTGAACCGGCCCGATATCCTGCAGCGCGCGGGCAGTTACGCGCCGCCACCCGGCGCCTCTCCCGTCATGGGCCTCGAGGTCTCGGGCACGGTCGCGGCACGCGGCGCGAAGGTGACGCAGTGGAACCTTGGCGACGCTGTCTGCGCACTCACGCCCGGCGGCGGTTACGCCGAATATTGCGCCGCGCCGGCCGTGCACTGCCTGCCGATTCCCGCCAGGCTGTCGATGCTCGAAGCGGCTGGCGTGCCGGAAAATTTCTTCACCGTCTGGGTCAACGTGTTCGACACCTGCAAGCTGAAGGCGGGCGAGAAATTCCTGGTGCACGGCGGCTCCTCCGGCATCGGCCTCACCGCGATCCAGCTCGCCAAGACGATCGGCGCGGAAGTATTCACCACCGTCGGCAATGCTGACAAGGCGGCCTTCTGCACAAACATTGGCGCCGATCACGCCTTCAACTACAAGACGCAGGACTGGGCCGCCGAGATTGCCGCCGTTACGCAAAAAAAAGGCGTGAATGTGATTCTCGACATGGTCGGTGGCAGCTACATCGAAAAGAACCTGCGGGTGCTGGCGCTGGAAGGCCGCTACTGCTTCATCGCCTTTCTGGAGGGCGGGCAGGCGACCATCGATTTCCGCCCGCTGATGATGAAGCGCCAGACCATCACCGGCTCCACACTGCGTGCGCGGCCGGATGCGCAGAAAGCGGCGATTGCCGCCGAGTTGAAGGAATCCGTCTGGCCGCTGCTGGCGGCGAAAAAAGTAAGGCCGGTAATCCACCGGACGTTTGCGCTTGATGAGGTCGTGGCGGCGCACCGGCTGATGGAATCCTCCACCCATATCGGCAAGATTATGCTGAAGGTGGGCTAGCCTGCATATTTCATGGGCGCACGCCCATCGACCTGCTCTCGAATGCGCAGGCTCGGCGCACGAGGCCGGCACAATCTGGACTCGACGCAAGCAAAGAAACGCCCTGCGAGGCCCGCCTTGGAGAGGAGCCGATCCCATGAAATATGCAGGCTAGCAGTTTGTTGAATTTCGAAATGTCCCGGGAAATCGTGGTCGATACAAACGACTTCCCTCTTTTCTAAAGAGGGATTGAGGGAGATTTTCGGTCGTTTTCTTGGCGCAACCGCTGCACTGCTCCCTCGCTTCGCTCTCCCTTTCAATCTCCCTTTCTTAAAGGGAGAAGTGCCCGGTCAAGGGCACGAAAACGGTGAACACCGAGAGTTTCAACAGATCCCCTGCCTTCATCGCCAGAAACCACGGGTAGGCCGCGCCAATGACGCGATTGTTGCCCGCACCCGACAATCAGCCGTCGCCCTTCTTCATGAAAACCGCGTTGTCTTCAAACGAGCCGGGCATGCGTGACGCCGAGCCGAGTACCGGCAGGACCACAAAGTAAAATCCGCCGACGTACAGGAAGGCGGCCACGGCCAGGTGCGGCGTGAACGGCTCGCCGGAAGACCATTGAACGCTACCGGACACGAGCGCCGTGCCGATCAGCAGCAGCATGGCGAGGACGGCGCCGAATCCTTGCGCGGCGGGTGACCAGTTCACCAGCAAACCGACTTGCATCGGCGAGAACGCGTCCGGCATTTTCGCCTCGGCGCGCGATGCATGAAGGACACGGGCAAACTCGCTCGTCAGTATCGCGACCGTGATGGCGACGCCCATCATGGCGGCCAACGCGGCATAGACAAACAGTTCAAGTGATGGTGCCGTCGCGGGCCTGACTTTGGCGAGCAGGGCGCCACCCAGGCACAGCGTTCCGACACTGGCGCACAGGGTCTCGGTCATGCGCAGAAAATACTTTCGATCACTGAGCATGGCGGCAGGCGACGGCGCGGACGCCTTGCCGGTGCATGGGCTGGTGCATGGCTTGGTACATGGGCCCGCGAGGGCCCGCCGGTCTGCTCAATCCGGCCTTCGTGTCATTCAAGTGCATGCATCAGCCTTAGAGCTCGACCGCCTCAAATTCGGCGAACATCTGCTGTGCCTCCGCCAGTTTGGCCAGCGGCGTGTAATCGCACACGGCGGCGAACTCCGCCCATAGCGCCTGCACTGCGGGATTGCCGTGTGCCTGCTGAATCGCCTGCGCGGATGTCCATTCGAATATTTCCAGGATGCTGCCGGCGCCGGCGCGCATGACCGCCGCGGGTTGGTCCGTGACCAGACGCTCGGCGCGCAGCACCTGCATGTGTTTGCGGACCGCCGTCAGAAGCGCCTGCTCACAGCCGGCCTTTGGCGTGTACGCGACAATGACGAAACGACCCATGACCGCCTCCTCTTTCCAGATATCGAACGCCGTAATCGCCCCACCGGCCACCGATCATTTGCGGGCACTAAATATTTTGCATTCTGAATGCAAACTGGGATGCAATGTTTATTGCGTGCCGAACCAGCCCTTCTGACGTTCCTCCTCGAGGCGTATTTCCAGAAAGTCCCACAGGGCCGGACAGCCCGACTTGATCGACGGGCCGACCCGATTGACCACCCGCGCATGGCTGATGCCGTTTTCACGCCAGCTCTGACCCGCGTTGGCCAGGTTGAGCAAGACCGGCATGGCCCGGTCGGCGGCGTGGGCGAAACGCGCCTCGGCCGTGTCACCGGCATCAAATTCCTGCCACAACGCCATGAATTGCGCGGCCTGTGGCGCCGGCAGCATGCCGAAGATGCGCGTCACGGCCACCGACTCCGCTGCCTTGCGTTCCGCCGCGCCCTCCTCGGCGTAGAAAATGGTGTCGCCGGTATCGATTTCGCCGATGTCGTGAACCAGCAGCATGCCGATCACGCGGTTGATATCGATGGCCGCGTCGGCATGCTGCGCGAGCGAGACCGCCAGCATCGCAATCTGCCAACTGTGCTCGGCGGAGTTCTCATAGCGATCCAGTCCCAGCGGACGGGTCTTGCGCGTCACGCCCTTGAGCTTGTCCAGTTCGAGGATGAAATCGACGATTTGCTGCATGGTGTTTTTCCTCTATTGCGGGACGCAAAGTCCACAATTATTGGGCTGTCAGTCAGGTTGCCGTCCGGTCGTCGGACGCGGCACCGGACCTGACATAACGCGACAACAATGACACATTAAAATATCTCACCGTCGTCCACATTTCCGACTTGTGATTGAAATCCTGAGCGCGCCTTCCATCCCGCTCCTGGTCTCTCCGTTTGGCATCGATTTATTCGATTCGCCCCGCTGACTTCAACCAATCCAGCACCAGCCCCGCCACCGGCGTACAGGCTTCCTTGTCGCGGTGATTCAACCACAGCACTTCCTCGATTTCGGCAGCCGCCGTGATCTCGCCCGAATAGTCGGCGAAATAGCAGGTCATGCTGACCAGCACACCATCCGCCTTGCCGTCAGCCTGTGCCTTGAAGCGTCCGGCCCATTCGATGGTCTCGGGCAGCAGATCGATCGACAGCTCCTCGCGGATTTCGCGAATGAGCGCCGCGTGGTCGCTTTCGCCGGGCTCACGTTTGCCGCCCGGAATGTAGGGAACACGCTTGCCGCGGGAGCGGGCGCCGAGCAGACGTTTGTCCCGGATGTGCAGCCAGGCCAGCTTGTCGATTTCAGTCATTCGACGCTTCGGCTGAGACCCATCCGGGCCGCCTTGATATCAGGTGCGGCATCGACAAGCGCAATCATTGAGGGCGATATCGTGTACGGCAGCTCAAAGCTCGCGGGTCATGAAAACGCTGTGGGGATCGTCGAGGTATTGTGCAAACGGTCCGCACAGGCGGAATCCCATGCGGGCGTACAGGTTGCGGGCCGGGGCGAACGCCTCGGCCGAACCGGTCTCCAGGCTGAGGCGCCGATAAGTGCGCCGCTGCGCTTCGGCAATGATGTGCCCGAGCAGCCTGGCCGCGACGCCTTTGCGCAGATGCCGCGCGTCGGTTCGCATCGATTTGATTTCACCGTGGCCGCAATCGAGTTCCTTCAGCGCGCCGCAACCCAGTAATTCGTCGTCCTGCCATACGCTCCAGAAGGTGATATCGGGTTTGCGCAACGCCTCGATGCCGAGCGCATGTACGCTCTCCGGCGGAGAAAGCTGCGATACCGCCTGCAGGTGTGCCTGCAGCAGCCGGCTGATTTCCGGGCCGCTCAGGTCGTCGATTCGAATGTCCATATGTAGTGAATTTCCTTCTTGCTTCACGCCGGACCGCTTCCGCTGTTCGCACGGAAGGACCGGTCAGGCGTCGTCAAAGGAGACCGACGTGTACTCGATACCCCCGACCCATTTTGCCACCACGTTGTAAATCCACGCACCCAGCGCCATGAAGATGAAACCGAAAATCAAATACAAGAAAGGCAGGAGTATCAGGAACACCAATCCCGGTTTAGGCGCGCTGGAGAAGGACATGCCAACGGCCATCAGACCGATGAAAGGCAGGCTGATGAGGAAGTAGAGCACCGCGAAGACTTTGCCGGCTTGAATGGGCGATACATTGACGATCTGTTTTTTCATGTTGACTCCCCTGGGAAAGACACTGCATTAGGCCGTGGATTCATATCCCGCCGGCAAACGGAAACTCAAGTATGACCGGCGGGTCGGCATTGAAATCGCTGACGCGCAGCCAGCGCGGCTTAACGCGCACGTACAGGATGCCGGGCCAGCGCAGGCGGGCAATACCGTCTGGGAATGCGGCGAAGTAAACACGCTTCAGTTCCTCAAGCTCTGCACCGGCCGGAAAGTCGGCAACGCCCTCGTATTGGACTGTTCGCTCTTCGCCGTCGAGGCCGCCGATCACCAGCGCGATGTGCGGATTGGCCCGCAGGTTCGCGGCCTTGCGGGTCGTCGCCAGCGTGTCGAATACAAGCTCAAGCGAATCGGTGGCGGCAACGCCGATGACAGCCGCCTGCGGCATGCCGTTATGGGCGACCGTCGAGGCGACGGCCCACCTGTGCGACTTGAGGAATGCGGCAAGGCTGGCGCGGTCCACGGATGAATGGGCGCCCAAATATCAGGGCCTGGCGTCCGCGCCGGGGACGTCGGCCGTCAACGGGTTGCCTGGCGCGCGACCGTCAATGACGCCTTGAAGCTCGGGCGCAATGGGCAAGCGTTTGAACATGCTGATGTCACTGCCGCCAGTGTTGCCGGTGGGGACCTTGCCCACCGCCGAGCCCAGGCCCCCCAACACGATGCGTACGATTTGCCCCAATGCCGCCACCGGCCGACGGCGCGCAATCTCAACGTTGAGCATGAGCCAGTGCGAAATCACATGCGGGACCACATGCGCCTGACCGATGACGTGCGCACGCTCCAGATGTGCAAATCCGGATACCAGGTCACCTTGGCCGACCAGCGCTTTCGCCTGGGTAATTTCGGCCTCGAAGGCAGATTTCTGGATCGGGTTCATGAATGCGTTTCTTGGCACACTTAACGGGAAATTGACACCCTTCGAGGCGCCGCAATGGCGACAGGCACTTCATTATCGTATCGTGAACTTGAACCAGCGTTCGCACCAACCGGGGCTTTGCGCAAGGTATCACAACCGAAGAAAGTTCGATCAACACACTCTTGTATCAAGCAAAGAGCGCCGTTCTGCGCGCCCGCCAGCTCGAAAAGGCCTGTGAAGCCGCGCCAGTGCTTGAGTTTCAATTTGTGTGCACATGCACGGAACAGGTAC
>JBDTSU010000157.1:0-8151 GCA_039930965.1 Betaproteobacteria bacterium | reverse complement strand
CCGGTGCTGATCGGCGAGCCCGGCGTCGGCAAGACCGCCATCGTCGAAGGCCTCGCGCAACGCATCGTCAACGGCGAAGTGCCGGAATCGCTCAAGGACAAGCGCGTGCTTTCGCTCGACATGGCCATGCTGCTGGCCGGCGCCAAGTATCGTGGCGAATTCGAGGAACGCCTCAAGTCGGTGCTGAAAGAGCTCGAACAGGACGCCGGCAAGACCATCGTCTTCATCGATGAGTTGCACACCATGGTCGGCGCCGGCAAGGCCGAGGGCGCGATGGATGCGGGCAACATGCTGAAGCCGGCACTGGCGCGCGGCGAGTTGCATTGCATCGGCGCGACCACGCTCGACGAATACCGGAAGTATGTTGAAAAAGATGCCGCGCTGGAACGCCGGTTCCAGAAAGTGATGGTCAATGAGCCCAGCGTCGAAGCAACCATCGCGATCCTGCGCGGCCTGAAGGAGCGCTATGAGGTCCATCACGGCGTCGAGATCACCGATCCGGCGATCATTGCCGCCGCGGAGCTATCGAACCGCTACGTCACCGACCGTTTCCTGCCCGACAAGGCGATCGACCTGATTGACGAAGCGGCGGCCCGCATCCGCATGGAAATCGATTCAAAGCCGGAAGTGATGGACAAGCTCGACCGGCGGCTGATCCAGTTGAAGATCGAGCGCGAAGCGGTCAAGAAGGAAAAGGACGAGGCGTCGAAGAAGCGCTTCAAGTTGATCGAAGAAGAGATCAAGCGCCTCGAGAAAGAGTATTCGGACCTTGAGGAAGTGTGGAAGGCCGAGAAAGCGCAGGTGCAGGGCACCCAGCATATTCGCGAGGAGATTGAAAAGATCCGCGCGCAGATGGCCGACCTGCAGCGCAAGGGCCAGTTCGACAAGCTGGCCGAGCTGCAATACGGCAAGTTGCCGCAACTCGAATCGCAACTGAAACAGGCCGAAAAGTCCGAGGGCAAGCACACCAAGGCGCAGCTGGTGCGCACCCAGGTCGGCGCCGAGGAGATCGCCGAAGTCGTCTCGCGTGCCACCGGCATCCCGGTCTCGAAGATGATGCAGGGCGAGCGTGAAAAACTCATCAAGATGGAAGACAATCTGCACAATCGCGTGGTCGGCCAGGATGAAGCCGTGCGCCTGGTGTCGGATGCCATCCGCCGCTCGCGCGCGGGACTCGGCGACCCGAACCGGCCGTATGGCTCGTTCCTGTTCCTCGGCCCGACGGGGGTCGGCAAGACCGAACTGTGCAAGGCGCTGGCCGAATTCATGTTCGATTCGGAAGACCACCTGATTCGCATCGACATGTCCGAATTCATGGAAAAGCACTCGGTCGCGCGCCTGCTCGGCGCGCCGCCCGGCTATGTCGGCTACGACGAAGGCGGCTACCTGACCGAAGCGGTGCGCCGCAAGCCCTACAGCGTGATCCTGTTCGATGAGGTCGAGAAGGCCCATGCCGACGTATTCAACGTGCTATTGCAGGTGCTCGACGACGGCCGCATGACCGATGGCCAGGGCCGGACGGTGGACTTCAAGAATACCGTCATCGTCATGACCTCCAACCTCGGTTCGCACCAGATCCAGGCGATGTCGGGTTCCGATTACGAAGTGATCAAGCTCGCGGTGATGGGTGATGTCAAAACCCATTTCAGACCCGAGTTCATCAACCGCATCGACGAGATCGTGGTGTTCCATGCGCTGGGCGAGGCGCAGATTGCCGCCATCGCCAAGATCCAGTTGAAGCGCCTCGAGAAACGCCTCGTGGCGATGGAGATCGGGCTGAGCGTGAGCGACGAGGCGCTGGCCGAAATCGCCAAGGCGGGATTCGATCCGGTGTACGGCGCGCGCCCATTGAAACGGGCCATTCAGCAGGAGCTCGAGAATCCGCTGTCGAAGGCGCTGCTGGAAGGCAAATTCGCGGCCAAGGATACGATCAAGGTCGGGTTGAAGAACGGGGCGATTACGTTTGGGAAGTAGTCTGCTCCTTGTATGTCCCAAAATGGCTTTGACAGGCTTCGCTCGAACGGGTCAGCCCCGCGAGGCGTAGAGTATTGAAGCCCGCTCCCGATGTCGGGGAGGATTGGAGGAAGTGATTTTGGGTACCATTCGCCCCACCGCCGTCGCCGGCGCTTTCTATCCCGGCAGTGCCAGGGTCCTCGCGGCTGAAGTCGGCGCGCTGCTCGATGGCGCGACGACGGCGCCCCCGTCGCCACACCTGCCCAAGGCCATCATCGCGCCGCACGCCGGCTACATCTATTCGGGCCCCATCGCCGCAAGCATCTACGCGCGCCTGACGCCGTTGCGCGGGCGCATCCGCCGCGTGGTCCTGATCGGCCCGGCGCATCGCGTCTGGATTCGCGGTGTCGCGTTGCCGGGCGTGGCGGCGTTCGCATCGCCCTTGGGCGCGGTCGAGATCGATGCCGGGGCGGTCGCGGCCATTGCCGCCTTGCCGCAGGTGAGCGTGCGCGCAGACGCGCATGCCCGTGAACATAGCCTGGAAGTGCATCTGCCGTTCCTGCAAGCGGTGCTGGGAACTTTTCAGCTGGTGCCGCTGGTGGTGGGGGAGGCCACGCCGGCCGAGGTGGCGGAAGTGCTGGATGCGCTATGGGGTGGCGAGGAAACGCTGATCGTGGTGAGTTCCGATCTATCGCACTACCTCGATTACCGGTCGGCACAGGCAATCGACGGCGAGACCGCCCGTGCCATCCTGTCACTCGAGCCGCTGCGCAGTCACGACCAGGCTTGCGGCGCGACACCAATCAATGGCTTGCTCGAACTGGCACAGCGCCGCGGCATGCAGGTCGAGCAGATTGACCTGCGCAATTCCGGCGATACCGCCGGCGACCGCGCCAGGGTGGTGGGCTATGGCGCCTTTGCCTTTTGCGAAACCGGGCCGGGCCATGCGTGAGCGCGGCCAAACCGTCATCGGCATTGCGCGCGCGTCGATCGAAAAAGCACTTGGCGCCGCAGCCAGAGTTGATCTGGCCGGGGCACCGTGGCTGCGCGAACACGGCAGCTCGTTCGTCACCTTGCGCCGCGACGGTGACCTGCGCGGCTGCATCGGCTCCCTCGAGGCTTGGCGCCCGCTCGGGGTGGACATCGCCGAAAATGCAGTGGCCGCGGCGCTGCACGACCGGCGTTTTCCGCCTGTCGAGATGACCGAACTGGCGTTGCTCGAGGTGGAAGTGTCACTGCTCACGCCCTCCGAGCCGCTGCCCTGCGCCGACGAGGCCGACGCATTGCGCAAACTGCGTCCCGGCATCGACGGGGTGGTGATCGAATTCGGCCATCACCGTGCGACATTTCTGCCGCAGGTATGGGAAAACCTGCCCGATGCCCCCATCTTTCTTCGTGAACTGAAGCTCAAGGCCGGCCTGCCGGACAGTTTCTGGCATCCCGACCTGCGCGTACGGCGCTATGGCGTCGAGAAGCATTGCGAGTGGCGCAGCCACAATGAATGATTTGACACACGATCCCGTCGAAGGATCCCTGCACCCCGGCCGCTGGTGGCAACGCCTCAGTGACGGCCGCATCCAGTGCGACCTGTGCCCGCGCGAGTGCAAGCTTCACGAAGGCCAGCGCGGCGCCTGCTTCGTGCGTGCGCGGCACGGCGACGCCATGGTGCTCACCACCTACGGGCGCTCGTCGGGCTTTTGCATCGACCCGATCGAAAAGAAGCCCCTCAACCATTTCTACCCGGGCTCGTCGGTATTTTCATTCGGCACCGCGGGCTGCAACCTGGCCTGCAAGTTCTGCCAGAACTGGGACATCTCGAAATCGCGCGACATGGACCGGCTGATGGACCAGGCCTCTCCGGCGGAAATCGCGGCGGCCGCACTGAGAGCGGGCTCAAGGAGCGTCGCGTTTACCTACAACGACCCGGTCATCTTCGCCGAGTACGCCATGGACGTGGCCGACGCCTGCCACGAACTCAACATCCGGACGGTGGCGGTGACGGCGGGCTACATGTCGCCGGTCGCGCGCCGCGAGTTTTACGAAAAGATGGACGCCGCCAACGTCGATTTGAAGGCGTTCACCGAATCCTTTTACCGCAAGCTCACCGGCTCCGAACTCGCCCCGGTGCTCGATACCCTCACCTACCTGAAACATGAGACCCAGGTCTGGTTCGAAATCACCACGCTGCTCATTCCCGGCGAGAACGATTCCGACGCGGAAATCACGGCAATGTCGAAGTGGATCGCGAAGGAACTGGGCGGCGATGTGCCCTTGCATTTCACCGCCTTCCATCCCGACTTCAAGATGGGCACGATTCCACCGACCCCGCCGGCCACGCTCACGCGGGCGCGGCGCATCGCGCAAGGCGAGGGCATCCGCCACGTGTACACCGGTAACGTCCACGACCGCGAAGGGGGCGCCACGTCCTGCGCGGGATGCGGGGCGAGCCTGATTCGCCGCGACTGGCACCGGATCCTCGAGTATCGGCTCACGCCGGAAGGCGCCTGCCCGGATTGCGGCACGCCGGTGCCGGGCCGCTTCGCCGAATTCGAGCTGGCGGCGCAGTTTGGTCCGCGGCGCATTCCGATTGCGCTCACGCAATGAAACTCCAGCACTGGCGCGCGTTTCCGGCTGAAAAAGCCTGAAACGCCGCGCGGGTGCTTGAGTTTTACCGGTGGCAAGCTTCTATCTACCTCGATTCGTGCGGAGTCTGTCGAAGGACTTACAGGGAAATCATACACCGCGGCTTTCAATTGGCCGGCTTGCGGCCCCCCGCCGCGGCTTGCTGGCTTGCCTCGTATTTCGCCTTTGAGCGCTCCACGATCTGGTTGCGCAAGAAGCGATACGCGGTGCGGTATTCCTCGGCAGGGCGCGCGTTGAAGGCGATCTTGAGCGCGTCCATGCAGATGAGTTCCAGCCGGTATTGCTGAAATAGCGGATCCAGCCGGCCCAGCATGGGATCGCGCACCTGCACACGCCAGGCCGGATTGGTCGCCAGCAGCAACGTCGCGACCCGCTCCATCATGAAGACTTTCGCCGGCAGTTCCTGCTCCGCGTACTTCACCAAACCGTTGAGCCGCGCGGCGAGGTCGCTTTCGCCGGCCTCCGCGATGGCAAACAGAACCTCGTTCTTCGCAAGCCATTCTTTCCAGAACGCGGGCCTTGCGACGAAATAGTTGGAGAAGACGGTATTGCGCGAATCGGTGGCCAACGTTTCCAGTGATACGCCGGGCACCAGCATGTCCGCCGCCATCTTGAAGGTCTTGAAGATGCCCGGATGGTGGTTCATGCCATGTTCAAAAATATTCCAGTAGGCGGCAATTTGATCGAAGAACGGCGAAAACAGGATGACGTCGGTATCGGCGGGTTGACGCGAAACAAACTCCGCGACCGCGGACGAGTCGAGCCCGGTCTTTTCACCGAACTTGGGGGAAAAAAAGCCGATGAAATCGTCGCCTTGCGGCGGGTGTTGAAGCAAGTGGCGGCGAATGGGCCAGTATTCGCGCCAATCCGGCCTGTCGTTGGCCAGGTTATCGAGCGGAATGAAACCGGGGTCGAGGCGGCTGCGGGTTTCCGCCGAATAGTAGATTTGATGGACGTGAACTGCAGCCATGGTCGGTTTGGTGGGTTGGGGAAACCGGGGCGCCAACGCGCGGACTTTACTGCCCGGACGAGTCCAATTGTAAGGGAACCGCGTGAGCAAGCCGCATTGCACGCAAACCGGCGGGGATGACGGCCGATCCACGGCACGCGTGCAGCGGGGCACGCGGTAAGTCCGCATTCGCCCAGTTCCCGCGCCGGCGCAGGTAGGACATCGCCTACGCGCAAAACCGCCGACTGCCGATGCTCGCTTGCCGGTTGCGACCGCACAATGGGGTTCCAAACAACCGTGCGCCCAGCCCCCATGACGTCACTCTCTGCTTCAGACCGGACCCGGACTGCATCGGATAACCAGAAATCAGGCGCTCCTCACACTGCCCCGAGGCATTCAGGGCAGGTGCCGCTTTGCCCATGAATGCCACGCCGTCGCCCGCCGCGGCTATCGACCAACCGGTGGAGAACGAACTGGCCTTGTCGGGCAGCTGGACGGCGCGCGGCATCGGCACCATCCAGCGCGAGCTCGATACGCTGCGTGTGCCGGCCCGGACGGAGGTCATGGCCGACGGCACGCGGCTCGAGGCGCTGGACACGGCCGGCGCATGGATTTTGCAAAAATTGCTGCAGCGCCTGCGTGGCGAGGGGATTACCGTGACCTTGCAGGGCTTGCGGCCCGAGTTCGCCGCGCTGCTCGAGGTGGTCGCGCAGAAGTTTGCCGAGCAGGCGGCGGCGCCTTTGCCTGCCGAGCAAAATCCACCGACGGTGCTCGCGCAAATCGGTCGCGGCACGGCGGAGGCCGCGGAACAGGCCGTCGCGCTGCTCGGATTCGTCGGCGAGAGCGCGGTCGCGGCAGCCGGCTGCATCACCCACCCGCCGCGCATCCGCTGGCGCCCCATCCTGTTCAACATTCGCACCGCCGGCTTTGATGCGCTGCCCATTGTCGGCCTGCTGTCGTTCCTGCTTGGCATCGTTGTCGCCTATCAGGGGGCCGACCAGCTTCGGCAGTACGGCGCCAATATTTTCGTGGTTGACCTGGTGGGGCTCTCAATGTTGCGCGAGTTTGCCCCCCTGATGACTGCCATCATCATTGCAGGGCGCTCGGGCTCGGCCTATGCGGCGCAAATCGGCACCATGGCCGTGACCGAGGAAATCGATGCCATGCGCACTATCGGCATCGCGCCGCTGGAACTGCTGGTGCTGCCGAAGGTGGTCGCGCTGATGATCGCGTTGCCCCTGCTGACCGCTTTCGCGGACCTGCTGGGCGTGGCCGGCGGCATGATCATGGCGCAGGCACAACTGGGCGTGACTTACGGTGAATTCCTTGACCGCTTCCCCAAGGCTGTCAGCACGACGGCGTACCTTGTCGGCATCGGCAAGGCGCCGGTGTTCGCCGCCATCATCGCCATGGTCGGCTGCTTCCAGGGCTTTCGCACCAAAGGCGGCGCCGACAGTGTCGGCCGGCAGACCACCCGCAGCGTCGTACAGTCGATCTTCCTCGTCATCGTCGCCGATGCGCTGTTCTCGATCGCCTTCAGCGCGCTGGACCTCTGACATGCAGGCCGGCGAAAACACGCGTGAACCGCAAACGAGGCAGGCGGTCATTGAAATGAACCAGGTCACCACCCGTTTCGGCAGCCATGTCGTGCATTCGGGTGTTGACCTCGACGTGCGCCGTGCCGAGATATTTGCCCTGGTAGGCGGCAGTGGCTCGGGGAAATCGACCCTCCTGCGCGAAATGATCCTGCTGCATCGCCCCGACGCCGGTACCATCCGCGTGCTCGGCAAGGACCTCGCCGGTCTCGACGCTGCCGATGCGCTCGCGTTACGGCAGCGCTGGGGCGTGCTGTTCCAGCACGGCGGCCTGTTCGGCTCGCTGACCGTGACCGAGAACGTCGGCTTGCCGCTGCGCGAGCACACCGGGCTTGCCGATGGCCTGATCGACGAAATCGCGGCATGGAAGCTTGCCATGGCCGGACTCGCGCCCGAGGTCGGCGCGCAGTACCCGGCAGAACTCAGCGGCGGCATGATGAAGCGCGCTTCGCTGGCCCGCGCGCTGGCGCTTGACCCGGAGTTGCTGTTTCTCGACGAGCCCACGGCCGGCCTCGATCCGGTCAGCGCCGCCGGCGTTGACGAACTGGTCCTGAAACTCCGCGACCTGTTCGGCCTGACCATCGTCATGATCACCCACGACCTCGATCTGCTCTGGCAAGTCGCCGACCGCGTGGCTGTACTGGGCGAGGGCAAAGTGCAAGGCATCGGCCCGATGGCCGAGCTTGCGCACATGGACCATCCGGATATCCGTCAATTCTTCGACGGCCCTCGCGGGCGGGCGGGCATGGAGCAGGCGCACTCATCAACCGGCGGGCAATCCCGCAAACCCTCTGCGAGGCCATCATCGAAACCAAAGTAAACTATGCCGTGGTCGGCGCTTTTGTGCTGATCCTCGGCGCGGCACTGATCGCGGGCGTACTGTGGCTTGCCTCAGGCGGCGCTTTCCAGAAAAAGTACGACCTGTTCCTGGCTGTCGAAGAGGAATCGGTCTCCGGCCTCAATCTGAATGCGCCGGTCAAATACAACGGCGTCGAGGTGGGCAAGGTGCGC
>JBDTSU010000156.1:0-8207 GCA_039930965.1 Betaproteobacteria bacterium | reverse complement strand
ATATTGTTCACCACCGCCTCGATCGAGTCCGGCGCGATGAAATTGATATTCGGCTGGCCGATCAATTCCGCGGCGGGCAGGCGGATCATGCGCGCCGCGGCTTCGTTGCAGTCGACGACAATCCCGTTTTCGATGAAGACGATGCCCTCGCTGGTGGCATCGGAAAACTTGCGCAGGCGTTCTTCGCTCTCGCGAATCGCCTGCTCGGCGGAACGGTGCCGGGTGATGTCGTTGATGAGGACGAACCCCCCCTGCGTCTGGCCGGAGTGGTCGAAATGTGGCACCAGCGTCACTTCGATCACGCCCTTGGTGCCATTGGGAAAGACCAGCGGACGCTCGTAGCTGACGCTTTGCCCCTTCATGACCTGGCTGATATATGGCTCAATGGCCCGAAAGGCCGGCTCGCCGATGATTTCCACCAGGGTCTTGCCGATGATCGAGGTCGAATCGCTGCTGTAGGTCTTGGCGTACGCCGCGTTGGCGAATTCGCATCTCAACCCGTGAACCGAATAGTAGGAGATCAGCGCCGGAACATTGTCGGCAAGCAGTCGCAGCAAGACGGACGAGACGAGCGGATTCCGGGTATCGAGCGGGGGCGCCATTGAAAGTTATCTAGTTATTGTTTTGTCACTATAGGATTGTCTGACACGTCGGTAAAGTTTATGGTGGCGCCGATTTTCGACTAAACTTTCAATTTCACCGCTTAATCATTGACCAGACAGGGTTTTTTCGATAAATTGCCACGCATGGAACACGAAATTCAACGCTTCGAGGACAAACTTAATCACTTTGTCACGCTGTTTGCGCGCCTGCGCGCGGAGAACAACGAACTCCGGCAATCCATTGCCGGCAAATCCGACGAAGTGAAGCGCCTGGGAGAGAAACTCGACCAGGCCAAGACCCGCATCGAGGCGTTGATCGCGCAATTGCCGGAAACTGAAAGTGAACGCTCGTGAGTGAGACCAAGGACGCCAAGGGCGTCACCATCAACGTGATGGGACGCGAGTTCCGCGTCGCCGCGCCCGGCGGCGAAGAGCGCCAGCTGGTGGCGTCGGTTGAATTCCTCAACAAGAAAATGCGCGAGATCCGCGACACCGGCAAGGTCGTCGGCAATGAGCGCATCGCCATCATGGCGGCGCTCAATATCGCCCATGAATACCTGCAATTGCAAGGCGGCGGCAAGGCTGCCAAAGGCGCCCACGCCGGCGCCGATTCGGAACTGGTCCGCCGCAAGATGGACGAGTTCGAAGGCATCATCGAAAAGGCGCTCGCCGACCAGGAAAAACTCTTTTAAGAGCTTGCTGCGTTTTTCGCGGCGCACGCAACAAAGGATTATCATGTGCTTGTTGCACGGCGTTTCAGCGTTCGCTTAGGTCTTAGATCCTTTGAACCGATAGACTGTAAGTCGAGGTTGCTTGTCCAGTTGTTGCCGGTGTGCGCGTCCCACGCGGACGTACCTGAAGGCTTCCTGCGGGCGACCGCCTTGAACCCCTGGTTCAAGCGTGCGGGCCTAAGCGAACCCTCAAGCGCCGTGCCCTCCCGCAGCACCTTTTCCCATTCCCGACGTTGCTTCCATGGCCTGCTGGTTGATGAAATCCGAGCCCGCCGAGTTCTCCATTGACGATCTCGTCAAGGCCGGCAGTGTTCCCTGGTTCGGCGTGCGCAACTACCTCGCCCGCAACTACATGCGTGACCTGATGAAGGTCGGCGATGAAGTCCTGTTCTATCACTCTTCCTGTCCCGAACCGGGCATTGCCGGGCTCGCCCGCGTCGCCAGCGCAGCCTACCCGGACGAGACGCAGTGGAACAAAAAAGGCAAGTACTTCGACGCGAAAGCCACGCGCGAAAACCCGCGCTGGATGCTGGTCGATGTAAAACTGGTGAAGAAAACCAGGTTGCTGTCGCTGGCGGAAATGCGCGAACAGAAATCGATTGCCGACATGGTCGTGCTGCAAAAAGGCAATCGGCTCTCGATCACGCCCGTGAAGCCGGCGGAACTGAAGGCCGTGCTGAAATTGCTTGGGACCACATTTTGACGCCAGCCGATACCGGTCCACGCCGGACAACATGATTCGCGGACTCATCATCCTGCTCAGTTTCCAGGGCGCGGGTGAAATCGTCTCCCGGCTCTTTTCGCTGCCGGTTCCCGGCCCGGTCATCGGCCTGGTGCTATTGCTGACGTTCCTGATCCGCCGCGGCAAAGTCGATGCACCCATCGATACCGTGGCCTCGGTGCTGGTGAAAAATCTCGGTTTGCTGTTCGTGCCCGCCGCGGTCGGTGTGGTGTTGTTCCTGCCGCAACTGAAAGCCAACTTCTGGGCGATCAGCGTCGCCCTCACGGTGAGCGTGATGGCGACCATTGCCGTGAGCGCGGCCATCCTGCGCTTCTGGCCACCACACACGCCAGCCGGAAAGACTAGACCATGACGCCCAGCCTGCCCATCGCCGAGATCTGGGTCTATCTCGCCGGCAGTCCGCTGTTCGCGCTGCTGCTCACACTGGTCGCTTATGAAGCCGGCGTGATGATCTACGAGCGCGCCGACCGCAACCCTTTTGCCAATCCGGTCGCCATCGCCGTGATCATCGTCGCCACCGGTATCACGCTGATCGAGATGCCGTATGCCAAGTATTTTGAGGGCGCGCAATTCATTCACTTCCTGCTCGGCACCGCGACCGTGGCGCTGGCGGTGCCGATCTACCAATGCTGGGATTCGCTGCGCGGCAAGGTGGTGCCGCTGCTGACCTCGCTGTTGTGCGGCGGCGCGGTATCGATCGTGAGCGCGGTGATGATCTCGCGTTTGCTGGGGGCTGATCTCACCATCCAGAAAGCGATGATCACCAAGTCCGTCACCGCGCCGATCGCGATGGGTGTGGCCGAACGCATTGCCGCCTCGCCCACGCTGACGGCCGTGTTCGCGGTATGCACCGGGGTGATAGGCGCCATCGTCGCGCGCTACATCCTCGATGCGCTACGTATGCAGGCATGGTGGCAGCGCGGCTTCGCCATCGGCGTCGCCGCGCACGGCATCGGCACTTCGCGCGCGATGTCGATCCATCCCGAGGCCGGTGCCTTCGCCGGGCTGGCCATGGGCATGCATGGCGTGGCCGGCGCGGTGCTGATCCCGCTGGTCGCGGACTGGATCGTCTAGGTGGACATCGCCTTCTGGCTGGTCTATCTGGGCGTCGGCCTGTTCGTCGGTTTCTTCGCCGGCCTGCTGGGCATCGGCGGCGGCTCGGTGATGGTGCCGATCCTCTCGCTCACCTTTGCCTCACAGGGCTTCTCGGGCGATCACCTGGTGCACATGGCACTGGCGACCTCGATGGCGACCATCATCCCGGGCGGCCTTGCCAGCGCCTGGATGCACCACCGGCACGACGCCGTGAATTGGCAGGTGGTGAAACAGATGCTGCCGGGCATATTGCTCGGCACGTTTTCCGGCGCGGTGATCGCGCATTTCTCCAGCACCGCTTTCCTGAAGGCATTCTTCATTGCCTTCATCTGCTTTCTGGCCGTGCAACTGCTGTTTGACCTGAAACCGAAAGGACGTTACACGCTGCCAGGCGCGCGCGGCATGTTTGCGTTCGGCGCGATCATGGGCGTCATATCCAGCTTCGCCGGCATCGGCGGCGCGATCCTGTCAATTTCCTTCCTGACGTGGTGCAATATTCGCATGCATGAGGCCATCGGCACGGCCGCCGCCATCGGCGTGCCGCTCGCCCTCGCCGGAACTGTCGGCTTCGTCGTAACCGGCCTGTTCGACCGGGGCCTGCCGGCGTGGAGCCTTGGCTACGTTTATCTGCCGGCCTTCGCCGGCATCGCCCTCACCAGTTTTGCCATTGCCCCCCTGGGCGCCAAGCTCGCGCATCGCCTGCCGGTTTCGGTGCTGCGCCGCGTGTTTGTGGTGTTCCTGGTGGTGCTGGCGGTGAAGATGGCGGTGTCGGTTTGAGATGGCGGCGGTGTTTGTGCGGCCTTGACGCTACAAGACGTCGTGTTTCCTGGATTGCCGATTCGGCACGGTCGCCAACTCGGCGCGCTCCACGATGCAGGCAACACGCGTTACCATTCGCGAGATTGGTGCGCTGCCGTTTAAGTCGGAATTGGTCAAGAAGGCCGAGTAATATCCGGCCATGTCCTCAATTCAGCCTTGCCTGTTGCCTGACGGTTCCCTGCTTGGCACCTATCGTGCGAATGGTGCCTACACGGATTGCTACGCGGTCGATGTGGCCGGCACGATATCGCATGAACAGTTTGTGACAGCTTTCTACACCACCTTTGTCTTCAAGGTGGAAAGGAAGATTCTCGAGTGGGCGCTGGCGAGACCATCCACGGATGCGCAGGCAAAACAGCTGGCCGCGGGTGCGCTCGACAAATTTGCCGTATGGCATGTTGAGCAACGCGGCCCGGAACAATTGCTCATGTGTGACTTGAATTCGCGTACACGGTCCTGGCTGATGGTTGCGCCGACAACATGGGATAACGGCACGGGCACACGTTTGTACTTCGGGTCGGCCGTCGTCGCGATGAAGAACCGCCGGACGGGCAAGGCAGAAATGGGTCTGGTCTTTCGTTTACTGCTGGGTTTCCACAGGATTTACTCGCGGGTACTGTTGCGTTCGGCCCTTCACAACTTGAGACCGCGCGGCCGAAACCGGGCCTGAAGAAGACGCCCGGCAAACGTTGCCAGCCCGTCTGCCCCGGCGGGACCGGACGACGGGAGGATTGTTTCTTGTACGGCTTGCAGATTTACAGGCGATTCGGCAAACGAATCAGATCCCGTTCCAGTCGCGCATGATGCGCTCGAATATTTCCACCGACTGATCGATACGATTGACCGAGCACCACTCGTCGGTCTGGTGCGCCATTTCAGGTTGCCCCGGACCGATGATGACGGTGGGCACCGAGCCGCCTGCATTTTCCATGTATGCGCGCTTCAGGTCCGCGCCGTCGGTGGAAAACATGATGGTCTTCGGCGTCGGCCGGCCGTCGATAAACGGGGTGGCAATGGCGTAGATGCTCTCGATCCATTCATCGGGCTCGGAATACAGGGTCGGCGTATCGACGATCTTGCGCACCTTTCCCATGTCGCCGATCAGCGATTGAATCGAATGGCACAGGTGCACGTGATCGATGCCCGGCACGGTGCGCACATCGACCGTGAGCTTGACCGAATCCGGCACCGAATTCGTGTTGAGCCCGCCATGAATGGTGCCGATGTTCATCGTCGGCTTGCCCATGACGTGATGGCAATCGACGCCGCACTGATGCTTCCAGTCGAAGTGTTCGAGCTTGTCGATGACCTTGCCCATCTTGAGGATGGCATTCTCACCCTGCTCGGGCATGGAGCCGTGCGCGGTCTTGCCTTGGGTCTCGATCTCCACCCACATCAGGCCCTTGTGGCCGATGTAGGGATAGTTGGCGGTGGGTTCGGCGACGACGATGGCGCCGGCGCGGTCGAGCAATTTTTCCTCGACCAAATATTTCGCCCCCTCGCAGCCGACCTCTTCGGAGGCGGTGAGCACCAGGGTGAGGCCGGGTGAGTTTTTCAGGAACGGCGCGAGTTTGAGGGCGGCGACCACGAACGCGGCGATGCCGCTTTTCATGTCCGTCGAGCCGCGTCCATACAGGCGATCGCCATCGGTCTCGCCGGTGAACGGCTCTCTCGACCACGCCGCCACGCCAAGCGGAACGATATCGATATGGCCGGTAAAACAGATCGGCGGCTTTTCCTGCCGGCCGCCTATCGTCGCCACCACGCTGGTGCGCATGTCGGCGAATTCGTGATATTTCACCTCGAAGCCGGCCGCCTCCAGCAAGCGGCCGAGGTGGTACGCGCAATCGCGTTCCACGCCCGGCGGGTTGATGGTATTGAAGTGCAGCAGATCGCGGGTCAGCTGAAGCGGCGCGGCACTCATGACATCGCTCGTTGGTTGGCCAGTTTGCGCGCCCGTTTCCGGTTGCGCATCCAGTGGTTCATGCCCTCCACCAGTACCGAGAAACCCAGCGCGAAGTACAGGTAACCCTTGGGTATCTTCATGCCAAAGCCGTCGGCAACCAGAAACACGCCGATCAGCAGCAGGAACGCGAGCGCCAGCATCTTGATGGTCGGGTGCGCGGAAACGAAATCGGACAGCGGGCCCGAGGCGAACAGCATGATCATCATCGCCGCGACCACCGCCACCACCATCACCCACAGTGTGTCGGCCATGCCGACGGCCGTGATCACCGAGTCGAGCGAGAAGATGATGTCGATGAAGGCAATCTGCACGACGATGGAGGCAAAGGCGGGATAGACCCGCGCCACATCGGCGCTGCCGACCTCATCGTGTTCCTCCTCGCCCTCGACCGTCTCGTGCATCTCCAGCACCGCCTTGACCAGCAGAAACAGGCCGCCGCCGATCAGGATCAGGTCGCGCCACGAAAAACCGTGGTCGAACAGCGAGAACAGCGGCTCGGTCAGCTTCACGATCCACGCCAGCGTCGCCAGCAGCAGCAGGCGCGTGCCCAGCGCCAGCGTCAGGCCGATCTTGCGGCCCATTGGGCGCTGATGCGGTGGCAGGCGGTTGGTGAGGATGGCGAGGAAGACAATGTTGTCGATCCCCAGCACGATTTCCAGGGCCGACAGCGTGATGAGTGACAGCCATATCTGCGGGTTGGCTATCCAGTCGAAGGTGAAGAATTCCATGGAGCCTTGAACTACTTTGGACAAAGAGGCATCTTACCAAACGTATGGTCATTTCTTACGGTGCCGGATCATGTGGCGACGGATTCTGATGCTTCTGGGGATGGTGCTGACGCTTGGCGCCTGCGCACAACCCGGCACGGGCATGTTTCGGCCCGACCTGAACGACGACACGGTCGCCCGCGTGACGCGGGGACAAGATGAGCGGGAGGTTGCGGCCGTGCTCGGCGTGCCCTACCAGAAAGTGCGCTTCGACAATCTGAAATCGACGGCATGGGATTACCGTTACCGCGACACCTGGGGATATTGGGTGGACCTGAGCGTGATGATCGGCGACGACGGCCGCGTGGTGGACAAGGTATCGGTACGGCTGGAACCGATCGATCAGCACTGAGGCGGGATCTTCCCGAGACCCGTGCTATGCAGGGTGCGCACTGCGCAACCATTCCATTTGTAGCCACGAGTGCCGGTGCGCATTGCGCGACCTGCAAAGGGCGCCGAAGCGCGCCGTGGTCCCGTCAGATGGGAAGCATCCCCAATGTCACCAGGTGTTGCCGCACGGCTGCCGCGCCGTCAACCCGATAGGCATGGAGTCCTGCCGCGCGCGCGGCAGCGACATTCAATGGACTGTCATCGAAGAACACGGCTTCCTGCGGCGCGATGGCCATCTGCGCAATCACGAAATCGAAAAAGGCGCGGTCGGGCTTGATGTGGCCGATCTGGTACGAGGCGAACACGTGATGCATGTGGGGGAGCACGCCCATCGATTCGATCACCGGCCAGTGCACGGCGCTGGTATTGGAGACCAGCGCGGTGGTGTGGCGCGCGGCCACGTCGCGAACCAGGTCGTGGGTTCCGGCGAACGGACCGACAACCCACTCGCGGAACCCGGAAAGGAATTCCTGCGGGGGTACCGACAGTTCCATTTCCGCGACGATCTGCTCTGCAAAGGTCTCGGCGGATATCCGGCCGGTCTCATGCGCCCGCACCGCCGGCGAGCGGCTCCAGTACGCCCACATTTCATCGCGGCTCAGGCGGTGGCTTACCAGCGGCAGCAGGTGCGCTTCGCCGCGTAATTCCGCCAGCACCCCGCCGAAATCGAACAACACCGCCGTGATGGCGGCCGCGGGCATTGCGTTCAACCGGTGAGCCTCACCAGCGCCTCGCGATATTTGTCGCTGGTCTTTTGCGCGATCTCCGCGGGCACCTGCGGCGCGGGTGGCTTGCGATTGAAGCCGATTGCATCGAGCCAGTTGCGGATGTATTGCTTGTCGAAACTCTCCGGCGATGCGCCGACCTGGTACGAATCGAGCGGCCAGAAGCGCGAGGAATCCGGCGTCAGTACTTCGTCGATGAGATGCAGCGCACCAGCGGCATCGACGCCGAACTCGAACTTGGTGTCGGCGATGATGATGCCCTTGGTGAGCGCGTAGTCGGCGGCCTCGGTGTAGAGACGAATGGCGGTGTCGCGGACTTCGGTCGCGCGTGCCGCACCGATGATTTTTTCGCAGGTGGCGAAATCGATAT
>JBDTSU010000155.1:0-8262 GCA_039930965.1 Betaproteobacteria bacterium | reverse complement strand
GCCTTTCCAGCCGATTACACCCGTTGATTTACCCACACTACTTCACGAAGACCCAGAATTAGTGGGCAAATCGGATTGGAAGCTGTCCCGTTTTTCTTCCGGCTGTATTTCAAGGCCAGGCGACTCAGAGCCGCCAGAGCTGCCGTCCGCCTGCCCGCACCGCGCCCGCATCCAGCACCGATTTCACATCAATCACCGCGCCTTGCAGCTTCACCTTTTCAAGCAGCGCCGCCAGCGGCTTGTCGAGGTATTCCTTGTGAGAAACCGCCAGCACCACGGCGTCCGCCGCCGGCATCCGCTCCCAGTCGGTGAGCGCGATGCCGTACTCGTGCTGCGCTTCCTCCGCCGACGCATAGGGATCGTGCACCTTCACCGACAGTCCGTACTCCTTCAGTTCCTTGACGATGTCCACGACCTTGGTGTTGCGTACGTCGGGACAGTTTTCCTTGAAGGTGAGGCCGAGAACATTGACGGTGCCGCCCTGCAATTTGCCGCCGGCGCGGATCATGGTCTTCACGGTGTTCTCGGCGACGTACTTGCCCATGCTGTCGTTGATGCGCCGCCCGGACAGAATCACTTCGGCATGGTGGCCGAACTTTTCCGCCTGGTAGGTGAGGTAGTACGGGTCGACACCGATGCAGTGGCCGCCCACCAGACCGGGACGGAACTTGAGGAAGTTCCACTTGGTACCCGCCGCCGCCAGCACCTCGGCAGTATCGAGCCCCATGCGGTTGAAAATGATCGCGAGTTCGTTCATGAACGCGATGTTGATATCGCGCTGCGAATTTTCGATCACCTTGGCCGCTTCGGCGACGCGAATGCTCGAGGCACGGTGCACGCCGGCCTTCACCACCGCGCCGTACACGCTGGCAAGCCGCTCAAGGGTGGCGGGGGTATCGCCGGAAACCACTTTGATGATGCGGGTAAGCGTGTGTTCCTTGTCACCGGGATTGATGCGCTCCGGCGAATAGCCGACGAAGAAATCGCGCTTCCATTTCTTGCCCGAGGCGCGCTCCAGTTCCGGAATGCAAACCTCTTCGGTGGCGCCCGGATAGACGGTGGACTCGTAGACGACGATGACACCGGCCTTCAGGTGCGGGCCGATGGCGCGGCTGGCGCTGATGAGCGGGCCGAAATCAGGCAGGCGCGCCTCATCGACCGGTGTCGGCACGGCGATGATGATGACGTCGGCCTCGGCAAGCTTGGCAACGTCGGTGGTGCAGGTGAGCTGGTTCGCCGCTTTCAGGTCCGCGGTCGATACCTCGCCGGTCGGATCGACATGGCGGCCATACGCGGCCACCTTGGCATCGGACAAATCGAAGCCGACGGTGGGAAACTGTTTGCCGAATTCAACGGCGAGAGGCAGGCCGACATAGCCGAGTCCGACGACGCCGATGGTTTGCTGTGTCATTACTTACTCCCTGATGTTCAGTTTCAAAATTCTTGTTGTTGCGTGGCCAAACTCCAGCGCCGGTGCGCCTCGCAGGGCATAAATGGCTGGTGAGGCGCGCCAGTGCTGGAGTTTATTGATTGGGAACTTCTCGAAACCTCAAATTTCTGTCGCCCCGGCGAAGGCCGGGGCCTAAGTTGTTTTTGTTGTCAATTATTTATGAAAGATTAGGTACCGGCCAGGCGCAACCCTTGTGGTTGTACGCCGGGACGACAGAGTTTTTAGAAGTTCCCGATGTTATCGTGCGATGGGGACAACGGGAACCTGAAATTGTCCTCAGTTCAAACCCGATAATATTCCCGATACCACTTCACAAATCGTGCGATGCCTTCTTCCACCGGTGTCGACGGCCGGAAGCCGACGTCGCGCTCCAGCCGCGACACATCCGCCTGTGTCGCCGGGACGTCGCCCGGCTGCATCGGCAGCATCTCCATGATGGCTTTCTTGCCGAGGCACTCTTCCAGCGAATTGATATAGCGCATCAGCTTCACCGGTGTGTTGTTGCCGATGTTGTAAAGGCGATACGGCGCGTAACTGGTGGCGGGGTCAGGCGCATTGCTGTCCCAGGCGGGGTCCGGCGTGGCGGTGTGGTCGATCACCCGCACCACGCCTTCGATGATGTCGTCCACGTAGGTGAAATCGCGCACCATGTTGCCGTGATTGAATACCTGGATCGGCTCGCCGGCGAGGATCGCCTTGGTGAACTTGAACAGCGCCATGTCCGGCCGGCCCCACGGGCCATAGACGGTGAAGAAGCGCAGCCCGGTACACGGCAACTTGAACAGGTCGGCATAGCAGTGCGCCATCATCTCGTTGGCCTTCTTGGAGGCCGCGTAAAGCGAAATCGGATGGTCGACCGGGTCGGACTCCGAAAACGGCAGCTTGGTGTTGGCGCCATACACCGAGCTCGATGACGCATACACCAGGTGCTTCACGTCGTTGTGGCGTGAGCCTTCCAGGATGTTGGTGAAACCGACCAGGTTGGCCTCGACATAGGCCTGCGGGTTTTCCATCGAGTAACGCACGCCGGCTTGCGCCGCCAGGTTCATTACCTTGTCGAATTTCTCGGCGGCGAACAGCGCCCTGGTGCCTTCGCCGTCGGCGATATCCAGCTTGATGAAGCGGAAGCGCGGGTACGCGGCGAGCCGGGTCAGGCGATTTTCCTTCAGCCGGACATCGTAGTAATTGTTCAGGTTGTCGATGCCGACGACGTCATCGCCGCGTTCGAGCATGCGTATGGCCAGCGTGTGGCCGATAAACCCGGCGACGCCGGTGATGAGTATTTTCATGGGGTGGGCAGGGTGATGTTGGCGCGAAAATTGGTCGGTGCGCCGCTCATTGTAACCAGTCTGACGAGGCTAGCGGCGAGGGGTGCATAGTTAATACGGCAGCGGCACATCCGATTTCGCCGCCGTCAGCACCCGCCGGAAATCCTCCTTGATGCGCGTGAGTCCGGCCTCGGTCTCGGCCTCGAAGCGCAGCACGATCACCGGCGTGGTGTTCGAGGCGCGGGCCAGGCCGAAGCCGTCCGGGTACTCGACGCGCACGCCGTCGATGGTGATCACTTCGGTTGCGCCTACGAATTTGGCGCTCCTCTGCAGTTCCTCGACCAGCGCATGCGGCTCGCCTTCCTTCAATTGCCAGTTCAGTTCCGGCGTGGAGATGGCATCAGGCAATGCCTTCAGCGGCGCGCTGGCATCAGCCCCCTTGCTGACGATTTCCAGCAGGCGAGCGCCGCAATACAGCGCGTCGTCGAAGCCGTACCAGCGTTCCTTGAAAAAGATGTGGCCGCTCATCTCGCCGGCCAGCGGCGCACCGGTTTCCTTCATTTTCAGTTTGAGCAGCGAATGCCCGGTCTTGTACATGGTTGGCTTGCCGCCGTGGTCGCGTACCCACTTGAACATATTGCGCGAGGTCTTGACATCGAAAATGACTTCCCCGCCCGGCACACGTGATAGCACATCGGCGGCAAACAGCATCAGTTGCCGGTCGGGAAAAATGATCTCGCCATCCTTGGTGACCACACCCAGCCGATCGCCGTCGCCATCGAACGCGAGCCCGAGTTCGGCGTCGGTTTCCCTCAGCGTACGGATCACGTCCTGCAGGTTCTTCGGCTGTGCCGGATCGGGGTGATGATTGGGAAAGGTGCCGTCGACTTCGCAGAACAGTTCGATCACCTCGCAACCCATGGCACGGAACAGGCGCGGTGCATAAGCGCCCGGTGCGCCGTTGCCGCAGTCGACCACGATTTTCATCGGCCGTTTCAGCTTCGCGTCGCCGACGATGCGCGCGATGTAGGCGTCGGTCAGGTTGCGCGTTTCGTAGGTGCCCACCGCCGACCCGGTCGCGGTTTCAAAATCGCTGGCGTCGATGGCGCGCTTCAGTGCCTGGATTTTGTCCAGCGCCAGCGTTTCGCCCTGTATGACCATTTTGATGCCGTTGTAATCGGGCGGATTGTGCGAGCCGGTGATCATCACGCCGGACTCGGTGTTGAAGTGGAAGGCGCCGAAATAGACCATTGGCGTCACCACCATGCCGATATCGATGACGTTGATGCCGGTCGATTGCATGCCGTGAGCCAGCGCCTTGGCGAATCGCGGACCGGAGAGCCGGCCGTCGTAGCCGATGGTGATGGTGGTGCCACCGCGGCGCTTCGCTTCGGTGCCCAGCGCCTTGCCAATCAGTTCGACGGTTTCGTCGGTCAGTGATTTATCGACGATGCCGCGGATATCGTAAGCCTTGAAAATTTCGGATGCGACTTTGCTCATGATTTTTCTCTTGGAATGGGTTGAATATTGTTTGGCGCCAACTGCAACGGTGGGTGCCGATCTTGCAACTTCAAAGCCCCCTTTCATAAAGCGGGGTTGGGGGGAGAGCGAAAGCGAGGGGGCAGTTCCTTCGTCGCAATAGGGCATTTACGCAAATCCCCCTCAGTCCCCCTTTTTCAAAGGGGGAAGTGCCCCGCTGCAAGCGACAACTATTTGTGAAAGTCGTTAACCACCGTGATCAAAAAAATCAAAGACCCGCCGGGTCATCCAGTTGCCCCCGGGGAATGGACCGGCCAGAAATCCCACGTGCCCGCCATGCTCCGGAAACTCCAGCGTCACATGCGAAGAAACTTCACCCTGCCTGGGCAGTGCGGAGGCCGGCAGGAACGGATCGTTGCGCGCGTTCAGGACCAACGTCGGCACCTTAACATCGATCAGGCCGGGCTTGGCGGAGGCGCGTGTCCAGTAATCGTCGGTGTCGCGGTAGCCGTGCAGCGGAGCGGTGACCTCGTTGTCGAATTCACGCAGGGTGCGCGCCCGCTGCATGACGTCCTCGCGGAAAATGCCCGGGTGTTGCCGCAGCTTGGCCAGCGACCCCGTCTTCATGGTGGCCAGGAACCGGCGTGTGTAGATTTTGCAGAAGCCCTGCTCGAGGGCGGCACCGGAGGCCATCAGGTCGAGCGGCGCGGAAACGCCGGCCACCGCCGCCGCGATCGACGCGGCCGCGTTGCCCTGTTCGCCCAGCCATTTCAGCGTGGCGTTGCCGCCCAGCGAGATGGCGGCGACATATAGCGGCTGGTCGGGCGCTTCGGATTTTGCCCGGCGAAGTATCCAATCGATCTCGGTCGAGTCGCCGGAGTGATAGGCGCGCGGCAGGCGGTTCATTTCGCCGCTGCAGCCGCGAAAATGCGGCACCAGCCCGCGCCAGCCGCGACGCGCCACTTCATTCATCAGATTCAGCGAGTAAATGCTTTGCGAGGAACCTTCGAGGCCATGGAACACCACCACCATCGGCCGGTCGGCCGGCCCGGCAATGCGATCGACATCGATGAAATCGCCATCGGGCTTGCCGTGGGGCGTGGTGTCCCAGCGCTCGCGCGCATAAGACGGACTTGGCGGGCGATCGAAGACGAAGGGATAGACCGTTTGCCAGTGCGAGCCGAATCTGCCGCGCCCCAGCCACCACGGCGCACGATAGGGCGATGCGGGCGATGGGGCCGATGCATGCGATGCCTGCGGGAGACCATGCGCTACCATCGGGCCTTCCAGTCGATACGCACGCGTCCATCCGCCGCCGGCTGGCCCATCGCCTTCAATGGCGACAGCACGCTGTCCGGTAGCGTCGGTGAGGGCGTGACGAAACCCGAATACGCGATCTGCCGGGGAGCAGCCGTCTGAATCGAGCCGCCGCCGTCCAGAATCAGCGCGCCGCTCGATTGGGCGATGCGGTAGTCGATCATCGTCTCGCGCGCGGTAAACATCACCTGATAGCTGCCGAGTGGCTGCGGGCCATAGGGGCGCAGGCCGAGATTCTCGGCCTTGAGCTGCGCGTCGCCGTTCAGGCGCAAGTCGTTGCCGTATGTCAGCGTCAGCCCGGCACCCGGCGGCGTGCTGACCAGGATGTTTCCCCATGGCGCGAACAGGGCGACGATCGGGATCGCCTGCTGCAAGGCCGCCGCATCCATCGCCAGGGCGGTGTCGCTAAATTCCACCGAGTCCAGCCCCGCGCCGATGCTGACGGATCCGGAGAGCGCGGGCGAAGTCGGGACGATCTTCCATGCCGCGCGGGCTCGCAGCAGGGCGGCGGGCTCGAATGTCCAGGTGAGCGGCACCGTGAAGGCATCGACGGATTGTGCGGCCTGCAACACGCCAAAGCCGTTCCAGACGGTACCGGTTACGCTGATGTGCCAAGGTGGCGGCAGCGAACGGTTGATGCGGTCTTCAAACAAATGCGCCGGCAGGAATTCGACCGCGCCGATGACAAATGCGATGGCTGCCAACGTCCACAGGCGGCGCCTGGAAAGCCAGGTCATCGCGCGGGACCGGCGGTCGGCGCCGCGCTGCCGCGCGCCCGCTCCGCCAGCAGCATATCGATCGACACCTCGCGGTTGCTGCCGGGCAAGGCCTGCAACGCCATTGAGGCAAGTTCAAGCTGATGGCGCGATTGCACGTCCCCCAAACGATCCCACCAGGTGGCGTAGGCGATTTTCGGTATGACCACGCGAAACGCGCGATTCGGCTCGAAACTCACACGGGACCCTTCGCCAAACGCCGCCTGCAGGCTTGCGATGTCGGCCGCAGTGGGCGGCACGGGCGCGAGGGCCGAGGTGCTTTGCAGTTGCCGGACCTCGTCGGCCTGCTGTTGCATGCGCGCCAGTTGCGCCGCGAGTTGCGGCAGCCTTGCCGTCAGGCGATCGCGTTCGCGCGCGGCCGGCAGCCACACGTAGGCGAACACCAAAGCGGCGACCAGCAGCGTGCCAGCGGCGAGCGCGAAGCGCTGGCGCCGGCGGTCCAGCCGGTGCCAGCGCTGCGTCACCGGCAGCAACGCGGGCGCCAGCGATGTACCGAGCCGGTCGCGCCACGCCGCGCGCGCGCTCATGCGCCGGCCCGCAAGGTGAGCCGCACGGCCAGCGGCGCCGGTTTTTCCCCGCCGGCGTTGCCGAGCGCGGCGCCGGGCAGCCGATCAACCGCGCGTTGCAGGTGCGCGCGCTGTTCCGCGCCGGCGAGCACGGCATCGAGCGTGGCGATGCCGTCGCGCACCGTCAGCGCGCTGACCGTGGCCGGGCCGCCGGGAAGTGCTTGCAGCAATCCTGTCAGCCGGGCAATCAGCATCTGCGCGTCGGCGTCGGCGGGCAGGCCGCGCTCGCGCTTCAGTTGTTGCAGGTTGCGCTGCATCTGCAGGGGCGGATCGATGATCGCCTGCGCGGCGGGAAACGCCGTCTTGAACACCTGGGTCAGTTCCTGTTCGAGCGCCTGCCGCGCGCCGTTCAGGCGCGCATTGTCGATCAGCGTGAAGACGAGCTGCGCGCCGATGGCCAGCGCCAGCACGATCAATGCCGGCCGCAGCAACGCGAGCCAACGGCCGGCCGCTTCGCGCGCGGCAAATTCGCCGCTAAGCAGGTTGCCGGACCGGGCGGCGGCCAGCACGCTTTGCCAGCCGGCATCAGGCGCGCCCAACCGGACGGGAATGCCGAGCACCTGCGCCCAGTGACTGGCCAGCGCGGCGTCGAGAGCGGGATCGAGAGCGGATTGCGTCGGCGACGCCATGGCCTGCAACACCAGCGCCGACGGCGCGCGCTGATGTTCGCGCGCTTCCTTCAGCGCCAGCGTCAGGCCGAACGGCGGTTCCTTCCCGGCGCCGACATCGAGGTTGTAGACGAATCCATCGGCTCGCTTGGCGAAGCCGCGCTGACCGTCGATGACCAGCGCCCATTCGCCGGCCGCGACCGGGATGCCCGCCGCGCTCGAGACCAGGCTGTCCGGCGCCAGGCCGGCCGCGCGCAGCCATTGCAGGACGCCGATCAGCCAGCTGCGATCGATGGCGGCCACGACATGGTTGCCGCTCACCGAGGCGCCCAGCACGACGGCATGGACGGTCGAGGGATCGATGGTGAGCTTGTCCTCGATGGCGTAACGCAGCAGGGCGTCACGCTTGTCGGCGGACACCGGCGGCAGCGCGGTCTCGATAAATAGCAGGTGGCCCACCGGCGCCAGTGCGATCACACGGTCCGCGCGCGGCAGCGACGCCAGCGGCCCTTCCCCCGCGCGCAGGACCGATTCGGCGTTGTCGAGCAGCGTCCAGCCGACCGGCGTGGGAGTGGCAGGGTCGAAGCGCGGCAGGTCGGGGATGCGAATTAGGAGGGTCAGTGCCAAAGGAAGGGAGTCGCTAGTCGGTTCTGACCCAAATTATACTGGGCCACTTCGTAACACCCGTGCCCTCGCCGGCGGCGCGCTGCAGCAACGCGGACTGGCGCAGCTGGGCGCCGGCGTTGTCGATGGCGATGGTGACCATGAAGTAACGGCTGGTCGCGTCGACATTGTCGA
>JBDTSU010000154.1:0-8311 GCA_039930965.1 Betaproteobacteria bacterium | reverse complement strand
TGGATTCCCGCTCGGCGCAACCCTTGTGGTTGTTCGCGGGAATGACACTTGATCAGAGGTTCCTTAGTTGTACTGTGTTGAAAATCGGCAAGGCTTGTCTTGAGTCGGCGTTCACCCACCTCGCGCCCTGCATGGCGCTCGGATTCGTCAGGCATAAAACAGTCCGCAGGGACTGTTTTATGTCCAGACTCATCCACCTCGCGCCCTGTCCCGCGGGACTTCCTTCGGTCGCAGCTCGCTCGGATTCGGGCGGCACGGCGCGTGCGCCGCGAAACCCCGCCCTCTTCCACCTCGCCGCCTGCATGCGGCTCGGATTCGCGAGGCACAAAACATGCCGCAGGGCATGTTTTGTGTCCACGCTCATCCACTATTTCTCAGTCCGGCGGCGAGGCCGTTGATGGTGAGGTGGATGGCGCGCTTGGTGCGCTCGTCGGTCTGGCCGGCGCGATAGCGGCGCAGCAGGTCGATTTGCAGATGGTTGAGCGGATCGAGGTAGGGGAAGCGATTGCGGATGCTGCGCGCCAGCGCGGGATTTTCGTCGAGGAAGGCGGTGGCGCCAGTAATGGCGCGCAGCATGTCCACGCTCCTTTCCCATTCCGCGTGAATGATGGAGAAGATCCGTTCGGCCAATTCCCGGTCGGGCACCAGGTCCGTGTAGCGGGCCGCGATGGCCAGATCGGTCTTGGCCAGCACCATGTCCATGTTGGCCAGGACGGTACGGAAAAACGGCCACTCGGCATACATTTCGCGCAGGGAAGCCAGCGCCGCGTCGCGGCCTGCGGGGCTGGTGTCGACCCACTGGTGCAGCGCGCTGCCAAAACCGTACCAGCCCGGGATGGACAAGCGACACTGGCTCCAGCTGAATACCCACGGAATGGCGCGCAGGTCGGCAATCGATTGCGAGGGTTTGCGCGACGCGGGCCGGCTGCCGATGTTGAGTCCGGCGATTTCGCCGATCGGCGTCGCGCCACGGAAGAAATCCACAAAGCCGGGTGTGTCATAGACCAGCGTCCGATAAGTCGCGCAGGCGCTCGCCGACAGTTTGTGCATCACGTCCCACCAGTGCGGGCGGTCATGGCGTTCCGCCGCCGGAAAATTCGACAGCAGCGCCGCCGAGATCAAGGTCTCGAAGTTCCGCCGTCCCAGTTCCGTATCGGAGTATTTCGCGGCGATCACTTCGCCCTGTTCGGTGATGCGCAGGCCCGCCGCCGAACAGCCGTCGGGCTGCGCGAGGATCGCCTCGAAGGTCGGCCCGCCCCCGCGCCCAACGGTGCCGCCGCGGCCATGGAACATGCGCAGCCGCACAGCGGACTCGGCCGCCAAGTCAACCAGCCCTTTTTGCGCGCAATACAGCTCCCAGTTCGCCGTGAGGTAACCACCATCCTTGTTGCTGTCCGAATAGCCGAGCATGATTTCCTGCAGGCCGTCGCGGCTGTCCAGCCAGGCGCGGTACGCGGGCAGCGCAAACGCGGAACGCATGATGCCCGCCGCCGACTGCAGGTCGGTGATGGTCTCGAACAGCGGGACAATCGCAATCCGCAGTTGCGGCCGGCCCTCGTGCGAAACGAGCGAACCGGATTCCTTCAGCAGCAAACCAACCTCGAGCAGGTCGCTCACCGACTGCGCCTTGGAAATGATGGCGTTCGGCACGGCGTCGCCGCCGAAACGGGCATTGATGCCGGCAGCCGCCTGAAACACATTCAACTCGCCGACGGTCACGTCACTGTAGGCCTCGCCCGGTATCCGCAGCGGACGCGGATTGCCGAGTTCGCTCAACAGCAGCGACACGCGCGCCGCTTCATCGAGCTGCAGGTAATCGCCGCAGACGGCGGCCTTGGCCAGCAGTTCCGCCACCACGGTTTCATGCACGTCCGAGTTCTGGCGAAGGTCGAGCGAGGCGAGATGAAAACCGAAAATGTCCACGGAATAGCGCAATTGCGCCAGCCGTCCGGCCGCCAACGCCGCGCTGGCGTGGGTGGCGAGCGACGCCGCCACGATGTCCAGGTCGCCGCGAAACTCCGCCGGGCTGGTATAGGCCTGCAAGACCACCTCCGGCCGGCGAATCGGTTCGGCGCCCGCCAGGGACGACATGGTGGCAGCGAGCCGGGCGTAGATGCCGATCAGGGCGCGACGATACGGCTCATCCTGGCGGTGCGCGGAGCTGTCACCCGATTTTTGCGCCAGCGCCTGGAGTTCGGCCGTCGGCGTAACCAGTCGGCTGGACATCGACAGCTCGGCGCCGAGATGATGGACTTCGAACAGGTAATGTTCAAACGCCACGGTCGATTGCCGGCGTATCGCGCCTTCCAGGGATTCGGAAGTGACAAACGGATTGCCATCGCGATCGCCGCCGATCCAGGAGCCCATCCGGAAGAACGTGGGCAGCCGTTCCTCGCCGCCAAGTGCGTGCTGCATGTCGCAGTAGATCTTCGGCAATTCCGACAGGAACGTGTAGCGGTAAAAGCTCAGGCCATTTTCGATCTCGTCGATCACCCGCAAGCGCGACAGGCGCAGCATCGCGGTTTGCCAGAGCTGCAGGATCGAGCGTTTCAGGCTGTCTTCCGAGTCCGCACGCTCCTCGGGCAGCAGGTCCGGCCGCTCCAGGTGCGTCATCAGCCGGGCAATGTCGCGCTCGCAATCGAGCACCGTCTTGCGCTGAACCTCGGTCGGATGGGCGGTCAGCACCGGGCTCACCAGCACCCCGCTCAACCAGCTGCGGATGTCGCCGGGCGGCACGCGCTGCGCCGTCAGTGTCTCGAGCGCGTGGCGGAGGCTGCCCGTTTGCGGAGGCGAACCCGCCAGGCGATGGATGCGCCGCCGGCGATTCTGGTGGCGATCCTCGGCGATATTGGCCAGCAATGAAAAGTGGCTGAAGGCCCGCACCACGCTCAGCGTCTGTTCGATACTGAGTCCGTCCAGTTCATGGTCGAGCTGCATCTTGAGCGCGGCGATATCGGTGCCGCCATGGCGTCGCAGTGCGACCGCCAGTTTTCGAATATGTTCTATCCGGTTGAAGATGGTCTCGCCGTTGGCGGCGCGAATGACATCGCCGAGCAATCGACCCAGAAACTGGATTTCCTGGCCCAGGCGGGCGTCCTTTTCATCTTGTGCCACAGCGGGGGCTCCTGAAATTTTTGCAGCGACTAATTCCGGTTGGTGGCAAGGCGCGGGCAGTGCGGCGACCCGCGATTCCGACCTAGCTGCCGAGAAGCGCGCGCTCGATCACGACCGGCTATGTGAGACCATGCGCGCCAGCCGGTTGCCGGCGGCATCCGGTTTTTCGGCGTGCGCGTCGTCCAGTCCTTCCTGCAGGGCATGGACCTTTTCATGCGCGCCGGTGCGCATGGCGACGCCCACGGCGAGGATGTCGATCACCAGCAGGTACAGCACGCGGCTGATCATCGGCACCTGGGTCGCCACATCTTCGGAATGATCGAGCGCGATGGTGATGGTGGCGCGCTTCGCCAGTGGCGACTGGTTGGCGGTGATGGCGATGACCTTCGCGCCACGCGCCAGCGCCGCATCGACGGCGACATTCAGTTCGTTGATGCGGCCGGTGCTGGACACGACCACCACCACATCGTCCGGCGTGAGCACATTGGCGACCATCAATTGCAGGCGCGGCTCGGTATAGGCGCTGGTGGGCAGTCCGAACCGCAGGAACTTGTATTGCGCGTCCTCCGCGACGATCCCGTAATTGCCGACCGCAAAGAATTCGATGCGCTTGGCCTTGATCAACGCGTCGATGGCCTGGTCGATGGTCTTCCGGTTGAGCTGATCGCGCATTTGCAGGATCGCGCTGGCGGTGTTGCCGAGGACCTTGTCGCCGAGTTCAAGCGTCGAATCGTCATTGGTCACCTGGGTGTGCGTCACCGGGATGGTGCCGGTCAGGCTCGAGGCGAGGCGCAACTTGAAATCCGACAGTCCCTCACAACCGAGCGTGCGGCAGAAACGCACCACGGTCGGCTGGCTGACGTCGGCCGCACGGGCGATTTCCACAATCGGATCATTGAGGATCGAACGCGGACGCGACAGCACCAGGTTCGCGACGCGGCGCTCCGCCGGGGACAACTCCACCTGGGCCTGGCGGATTCGCTCCAGCAAGGAGGCACCGGCGCCGCGTTTGCGCAATTGCGCGTCGAGGATCGCTGCGGCACCGACGAACGTGGCGTTGTCCGCCGTGATGACATAGGTCGGGATATTGGCCACGTACGATGAGAAACGGCCCTTGGCTTCGAAGCGCCGCCGGAACGGCGAGGCATCAAAATATTTTCCGAGGCGCGGCACGATGGAGCCGCCGATATAGATGCCGCCGAACGCGCCAAGCGTCACAGCGAGGTTGGCGGCCACGCTGCCGAGGATCCCGCAGAATACTTCCAGCGCCAGTGCGCACTCGGTGTCCTGGCCTTTCAGGCCGCGCGCGGTGATCGCGGTCGCCTCAAGCGCCTCGGGCGCTTTGCCGGCGATGTGTGTAAGCGCGCGGTAGATCAGCTCCAGGCCGGTACCCGAAATCAGCCGCTCGGCGGAGACGTGGGCATATTGCGTCCACGCATATTCCAGAATGGCGATTTCGCGCTCGTCGCAAGGCGAGAAGCTCACGTGCCCGCCCTCCGAGCCGAGCGAAATCCAGCCGTCATCTGCCGGTATCAGGCCCGAGACACCCAGCCCGGTGCCGGCACCCAGCAAGCCGATGACGCTGCGTGCCTGCGCGTGGCCGGCGCCAATCTGCCGGCGCTGATCGTCGCGCAAATGTGGCACACCCACCGCGAGCGCCGTGAAGTCGTTGACCACGAGCAGCGTATCCAGCCCGCAATCGATGCGCGTCTGCTCGATCGAAAACTGCCAGTGGTAATTGGTCATGCGAACCATGTCGCCTTCGACCGGGTTGCTGATGGCGATCGCGGCGTGCCTCACGCCGGCATCCTTCACGGTGTCGCAGTAGCCGCGCAGCGCGCTGCCGAAGTCCGCATAGTCGGCACACTTGACCGTACTCAGGCGTTCGAACGTTCCGCGCTCAGTTTCCAGCGCGAAACGCGCATAAGTGCTACCGATATCCGCCAGCAGCCGGGCGCCGTCATTGAAAGCCATGTGAAATCTCTCGATTGGTGTCGCGAAAGGAATACCGCGCCACAGAATTACGCCGTGTTTCAGGAACCAAGGTAGTTTAACTACAGTTTGATTTCGTTGCCACCGCCCGCTTGTATCACCAGCGGCGATTTGCCGTGTCAAGCAGACCGCGTGTGATCGGGGATTGGATGAGCCACTGCAAGGGTGGTTCGCGAGATATGGCCGATGAGTGGATCGCCTGCGCCGACCATTGTGCAATCGCTTGCGCACCCGTGCGCAGCGCGGGAGGAGTGGTTGAAAAGCCAACACCGGATGCGCCCGAAAACATGACACTTTCCGGTTTTTGAACCCGCCGGTGGCGTTGCCGCCGCTCATTGCCCGTCGGAACGATGCGCTCCGCCGCGAGACATTCGCGTGAATTTGTGCGCAGTGGACCTCGCATTGGTGCTTGGCAGGAATTGCCAGCCGGCACGTTTTACCTTAACAACGGCAATGGTCCATATTGAATGTAGGTAAATTACATCACATGTTCCGGCGGATTTGCGATAAATCGCTGGTTTCAGCCTGGCGCGCATGGCAAAAACTGCCCGAAAACGCCCGGAATCGCCAGGTAGCCAGCGATGACGCGCACCAAAATGGTTTACTTTTTTGTGTAGTTTTGCTACTTTATGCCTTTATAATCTGGTCATGAACCACCGTTCGACATGCCGGTCCGGCCGGCATTTTCCTTCCATTGGTGCCACGGCGCGGTTGCCATTGATGTTGCCATTAACGTTGCCATTGCCGTTGCGGCCCTCCCTGAAAGTACCTGACTTGTCCCTCGCCGGCCCGGCGGTTCACCTGCCCTCACCATGACGACACCTTCTCACGCCACGCCCACCCGGACAGCCGCCACGCCCCGAATCGAGCGTTTTCGCGATGTGCAAGCGCTCGCCGATGCGGTCGCCGGCCTGGTGGCGGCCGCGGTCACGCAGGGTGTGCAGCGCCGGGGCCGCGCCAGCCTGGTCTTCTCGGGAGGCGGAACCCCGGCGCTTTTCCTGCCGCACGTCGCCACCTTGTCCCTGCCTTGGGAAAAGGTCAGTGTGCTGCTCGCCGATGAGCGTTGGGTGGAGGAGACGTCGCCTGATTCCAATGCCGGCATGCTTCGCCGCATGCTGCTGGACCGCGCGGGCCCGGCGCAGGCGCGGTTCATCCCCCTCAAGAACACCGCAGCCAGTGCCGGCGAGGGCGTGGCCGGCCTACGCACCCGCCTGCCCCCGCTGGATCAACGCTACGACCTGGTATTACTGGGCATGGGCAACGACGGGCATTTTGCATCGCTGTTTCCCGGCTCGCCCCGGCTCGCGCAACTGCTTTCCCCTGACAACAACGAACGGGCGGCGGCCGTACCCGCCCCGACCACGGCCGACCCGAAGATCGAGCGCATCACGCTGACCCTGGCGGAATTGAAGCGCAGCGAACGGATTTTGCTGGTGATCCAGGGGGTGGCCAAACTGGACGCGCTTGTGCGTGCGTGGCAAGGCGGCGACGCGCTGCGGACGCCCGTCGTGGCGCTGGGCGATGTGGAGGTCTTCTGGTGTCCGTGATTACCCGCGACACGTTTCCGCTACTGGTTGCCGACATGGGCGGCACCAACGTCCGCTTTGGCTGGATCGCGCACGCCGGCGCACCCTTGTCGGCCGTCGAAACGCTGCTGTGCGCGGACTACCCGCGCCCCGAGGATGCGGCGCAGGCGTACCTGCGGGCATTCCATGCCGGTGCGCGGCCGGCCCATGCCGCGCTCGCCATTGCCAGCGCGGTATCGCCCGGCGCGATCAAAGTGACCAACAGTCACTGGATTCTCGAACGCGCCGGATTTGCCGCGCACGTCGGCGCAAACGGCGTCCAGGTTTTCAACGATTTCGAGGCCATCGCGCTGGTGTTGCCGCACCTCACCGCCGACGACTATTCGCTGGTCGGCACCGCCGTGCCCGATCCCCGCTTTCCGATGGGTGTCATCGGGCCCGGAACCGGGCTCGGTGTGGCCGGTGTGTTGCCGATACGCGGGCGGCCGGGTGCCTGGCAGACGATTTGCGGCGAAGGAGGCCACGTGACGCTCGCCGCGGCGACGCCCTATCAAAGCGAAATTTTGCGCGCCGCCCGCCAGGTGCACGAGCATGTTTCCGCCGAAAAGCTGGTGTCGGGTATCGGCTTGCCAACCCTGCTGCAGGCGGTCGCGACGGTAAACGGCCTGCGCGCGGAACGCGATCTGGTTTCCGAGGAAATCGGCACGTTGGGCGCGAGCCGCGCCGACCCGCTATGCGAAAAAACCATGGAAGCGTTCTGCTCGCTGCTCGGCAGCATTGCCGGCAACCTTGCACTGACGCTGGGTGCCCGCGGCGGCGTATTCATCGCCGGCGGTATCGTGCCGAAACTCGGCGAGTTTTTCGCGCAATCCGGATTTCGCGAGCACTTCGAGGCCAAGGGACGCTACGTCGATTACCTGCGCGTCATCAGCACGCCGGTCATCACCGCGCCGAATCCGGGGTTGCTGGGACTCGCGCACAACGCCATCCAGGAAACAGTCATCGCCTGATCGCGGCAGCGGGCGCGACGGCCGTTTTCATTCACGCACCACAAATACCGCCGCGCTGCGCGCCGGCACGTGAAATGTCGCCGTGCCCAAATCAAACCTTGCCTCGCGTGCGACGCGCTGGTCGGCGGCGGTGGCGGCACGGTGCACCGGATGCAGCACGAAGCGCTTGCCGGCCAGGGTCTCGATGCGAATATCCTGCGCCGCCGTGCCGACATTGATCAGGTAGACCAGTTCGCCAAATCGCGCGCCCGGGTATCCGGCACCATTCAGGTGGCCAACCATCAGGGTCGGTGTCTGCCGCGAGCCGGTATTGTGAAAAGCCAGGCGCGAAATGACGTCGTCGCGGGTGCGCAGCCGGAACAGTGACGAACTGGCGCGGATCCTCAACAAATCCAGGAAGGCCGCCCGCGTCCAGGCGATCCCGGCTGGCGTCGGCTTGATACGGGGATCGGCCAGCAACGGTTTGATCAGGCTGTAGTCGCCGCCGTTGTCGTCCTTCGGCGGTGCGCCGCTGGCGAAATAATTGTCCTGCCCGCGCCAGTCGATGCGATTGAACCAATCGCCGGAATCGTAGCTGTTGCGATCCAACGACTTGCTGCGCAGCAGTTCTCCGCCGGCGTGAAAATACGCGACCCCCTGGCTGAAGGTGTTGATTGCCAGCGCCAGGAT
>JBDTSU010000153.1:0-8405 GCA_039930965.1 Betaproteobacteria bacterium | reverse complement strand
GCGTTCGCCGGCCTCGGCGCGCCTTATTGGGACCCCGACGCGCGCGGCGCGATACTCGGCCTCACGCGCGGCAGCACTCGCGCACATATCGCCCGCGCCACGCTCGATGCGATCGCCTTCCAAAGCACCGAACTGGCCGAAGCCATGCGCGACGATGCCGGATTTGCACTGGCGGAACTGCGGGTCGATGGCGGGGCGACCGTGAACAATCTGTTGATGCAATTCCAGGCGGACCTGATCGGCGTAAGCGTGATCCGGCCCAAGATCACCGAGACAACCGCACTGGGTGCCGCCTATCTCGCCGGCCTCGCGGTCGGATTCTGGGAGTCGCCCGCCGAAATTGCGGCGCTCTGGGTGAAAGAGCGAACTTTCGTCCCTGGCTTCACACGCGCGCAGGCAGACGAGAAAACGCAAATCTGGCGACGCGCCGTGGGGCGCTCAAAGAGCCTCTCGGCAACCGAGTGACAAGAGATTGCAGGTGTCCGGACCGCTGGCAACAATGCGTGCTGGCGGGCGGCCTTACCTGAGTCCGCCAAACACGCGCTTGAGAATTTCACTGCCGGTGCCCACCGGGTCACGGCGTATCTTCCCTTCCTCCTCGGCAATGATGAGGAAAAGTCCCTCGAGTGCCTTGCGCGTGACATGCGTTTCGACTCTCTGCTGGTCCGGCGGCAATTTGACCAGACCGGTCTGCTGAAGCTGTTGCGCCAGCGAGTTGTACTGTTGTGCCAGACCAATGCGACTGGTAACACCGGTGACGACAGGCAGGAACTTCTGCGTAAGCGCGGCCTGGCTTTTCTCCTGAAAGTACCGCGTCACCGCACCATCGCCGCCCGACAGGATCGCCTTCGCGTCCTGCACATTCATGGCGCGGATGGCCGCCACCAGCAATGCACGGGCGAGCGGAACAGCTTGCTCGGCAGCCCGATTCACGCCGAGTTTAATCGTCTCGATATCCTTGCTCCTGCCCAATACCTTGATGGCGCGTTCAAAACGCGGGATCCAATCCGGAAGAGGAATGCGGATTCGTTCATTGGCCCAAAAGCCATCAGGCTTGCCCAGTTGCGAAACTGCCATCGCGACACCGCGCTCGAGGGCCGCTTTCACGCCCATGTCGGCGTCCTTGCTGGTAAGTTCGCCGAGGGACGCCGAAAATGAATCGCGCGGCAACAGCATCGATGCCGCCGTGGCGAGTGCGCAAGCGATCAACAGGCGACGCTCGTCGAAAGCGGCGCCGCGATCGGTGGTCGCTGCCGAATTAGCCGACGTGTGAGCCATGGTCGTTCCCTTCCGCAGGTGGATAGCATGAAATTTACATGCCACGGCAACAAACGCCTGCGGCATCGATCGGGGCACCGCGATATCTGACGCCAGCAATGCGCCGGCACGTTGCGCTATCCGGTAACCATGCGCGAATGCTACTTCTCACCCGTTGACAGGCTATCCGTTTGGGCGTAACTTACCGACCAGTCAGTTATATTCTCGGCTTTGCAACGGGTTGGCAAACATGAAAAGTAGCGACGCAAACCGCAAAAAAACATTCCCCGACAACCAGTTATCGATCGGTCTCGGCTTAGCGATGCTGATGTTGTGTGCCCTCGCCGGATGCACCCAGAATGTTGAAAACAGCAGCAGCGCGCGTCCTGCGCTTGCCTACAAGATCAGTGACAATGCCGGTGTCGAGGCCGATGTCTACCCTGGCGAAATCCGCGCGCGTCGTGAGGCCGATCATGCTTTTCGCATCGGCGGCAAGATGGTCGCGAGGCTGGTCGAGCAAGGCAGCGTGGTAAAGCGCGGCCAAACACTGGCACAACTCGATCCGCAGGATGTCCGGCTCGCAGTGGATTCCGCATTGGCCAATGTCAATGCCGCTGCCACGGAAGCGGCATTTGCCAATGCCGAATTCTTGCGCTTCAAGGACCTTTTCCAAAAAGGCTTCGTCAGCCAGTCCGCGCTGGATCAAAAGCTCAATGTTGCCAATGCCGGGAAGGCGCGGCTGGAGGCGTCGCGCGCACAAGCCAATGTTTCTTCCAATCAGGCGGGTTACGCCACGCTTACTGCGGAGCAGGACGGGGTGGTGACCCAGGTGATGGCCGAGGCCGGTCAAGTGGTGGCGGCAGGACAGGGTGTCTTGCGCATTGCAGATCCGGCCGAAAAGGAACTGTCGATCAGCGCGCCGGAGTCCAAGATTGCCGATTTCCGGCGCCTGGGCTTAAAAGGCGCTCCGGTGCGGGACCTGCGGGTGGCCACCTGGTCGCAACCGGAAAAGTACTACCCGGCGAAGGTGCGCGAAGTCAGCGGTGCCGCCGACCCGCTGACCCGCACGTATGCCATTCGTATCACCTTGCAGAACGCCGACGAAAACGTGCAGCTCGGCATGAGCGCCTTCGCCGTATTCGTCAGCGCCAACCTGGCCGAGACCATGACCGTTCCCCTGTCCGCCTTGTACGTCAGAAATAACACAGCGGGCACCGAAACCGGTGTCTGGCAAATCGATGCCGCCGGACAGGTCAGCCTCAAGGCTGTGACCGTGATCCAGTACCGGGAGAACGCCGCGTTGATCAAGGGTGGCGTGAAGATCGGCGATGTCATCGTGGCGGCGGGCGTGCACAAACTGCGCGAAGGTGAAATCGTCAAGCCGATCATCGATCCGCAGGTGACCGGTAACGGCAAGGTGGCGTATGCGCCGTCCACGGATGCGCGGGCAGCGGCCACGATTGCCATCAACCGCTTCGTGAACTGACCGGCGCCCGCATGAAGGATTTCAACCTTTCGGCCTGGGCGCTGCGGCACCAGCCGCTGGTCCTGTACATGATCCTGGTAATGGGATTCATGGGCGTGTTTGCCTATGGTCGTCTCGGGCAATCGGAGGATCCGCCGTTCACGTTCAAGTTCATGACAATCCGCACCATCTGGCCGGGTGCGTCCGCCGGCGAGGTCGACCAGCAGGTCACCGAACGCCTCGAAAGAAAATTGCAGGAAGTCCCCAACGTCAACTTCGTGCGCAGCTACTCACGTCCGGGTGAATCGCTGATTTTCTTCGCCATCAACGATGCCGCGCCCGCTTCCGCCGTGCCGGAAACCCAGTACCAGGTGCGAAAACGCATCGGTGACATTCGCCAGACGCTCCCGCAAGGCGTGCTCGGTCCGTTTTTCAACGACGAGTTCGGCGACACCTTCGGGAATATCTTCGCCATTACCGGCGAAGGCTACAGCTATGCGGACAAGAAGCTCTTCGCCGACCGGGTGCGCCGCGAAATGCTGCGCCTGCCCGACGTAGCCAAGGTGGACATCATCGGCGAGCAGGACGAGAAGATCTTCATCGAGCTTTCAAACATCAAACTGGCTACGCTGGGGATCGATGGGGCAACCATCATCGCCGCCATGCAGGCGCAGAATGCGATTGCGCCCGGCGGCGCCTTCGAGACCGCGACCGACAAGATCTTTGTGCGCGCCACCGGCGCATTCGACAGCGTCGAGGCCATCAAGAACTTCACAATCCGCGCCAATAACCGCGTGTTCAAGATCGGCGACATCGCCCAGGTCAAGCGCGGCTTTGCCGATCCGCCGTTCACCAAGATGCGCTACCTCGGCCAGGAAGCGCTCGGCCTGGGCGTCGCCATGCGCCAGGGCGGCGACATCATTCAACTGGGCCACAATCTCGATGCGACGCTGCTCAAGCTGGAAAGCACCCTGCCGATCGGGCTGGAATTGCATCGCGTCAATGACCAGCCACGCGCCGTAAGGAACAGCGTGCGTGAATTTGTCCGTTCACTGGCCGAAGCAATCGTCATCGTGCTCGCCGTCACGTTTTTCAGCCTCGGCCTGCGCACCGGACTGGTGGTGGCGCTGTCCATTCCGCTGGTGATGGCACTGACATTTTTCTTCATGTACCTGCTCGATGTCGGCCTCCACAAGATTTCGCTGGGCGCACTGGTGCTGGCGCTGGGCCTGCTGGTGGACGACGCGATTATCGCCATCGAAATGATGGCCATCAAAATGGAGCAGGGCTGGGACCGAACCAAGGCGGCGAGCTTTGCCTACACCTCGACTGCATTTCCGATGCTGACCGGCACCCTCGTGACGGTGGCGGGTTTCCTGCCCATTGCCACGGCCCGATCCGGCACCGGCGAATATACCCGTTCGATCTTTCAGGTCACTTCTCTAGCCCTGATCATTTCCTGGTTCGCTGCGGTGATTTTCATTCCCTACCTTGGCTACCATTTCCTGCCGGACTACAGGGAAGGCCGACCGGTGGTCACGCCGCGCATGCGCCGCCTGGCGGGGTGGATCGGCCGTGTCCCGCTGGTCGGCGCGCGCCTGGCGGCGCGGCTGGCACCCCCCGACGACGTGGATTCGGCAATGCCGCACGACCCTTCCGTGCACGGCGAACACGATGTTTACGGGACGCCCTTCTACCAGCGTTTTCGCGACACGGTGGCATGGTGCGTGACCCATCGCCGCGCCGTGATCGCCGTGACGGTGTTGCTGTTTGCCGGCTCGATCTTCGCGTTCAAATTCGTGCAGCAACAGTTCTTTCCTTCGTCCACGCGCGTGGAACTGCTGGTGGACCTGAAACTCGCCGAAGGCTCGTCCTTCCAGGCGACCGAAGCCCAGGTCCGCAAGATGGAAAAATTTCTCGATGGGCAGAAGGATCTGTACGACAACTATGTCAGTTATGTCGGCACCGGCAGCCCGCGCTTCTACTTTCCGCTCGACCAGCAATTGCCGGCGGCGAGCTTTGCCCAGTTCGTGGTCACGACCAACAATGTCGCCGCGCGCGTCGAATTGCGATCTCGCCTGATCAAGTTGTTCAAGACCGATTTCCCGGAACTTCGCACGCGCGTCCTGGAATTGCAGAATGGCCCGCCCGTCGGCTTCCCGGTGCAATTCCGCGTGTCCGGCGAGGACATTCCGACCGTTCGCAAACTCGCCACCCAAGTCGCCGATGCGATGCGCAGCAATCCGGGCCTGGATAACGTCCAGTTTGACTGGGATGAGCGCTCCAAGGTCATCAGGCTGGAAGTCGACCAGGACAAGGCGCGCCTGCTCGGTGTGTCTTCCCAGGAACTGGCCACCTTCCTCAACACATCGCTCAATGGCGTTCAGGCGACGCTTTACCGCGAGCGCGACAAGCTCATCGAGGTACTCATCCGCGGACCGGCCAACGAGCGCGCCAAACTGCACCTGCTGGAAAGCCTGGCCATTCCCACGCATACCGGCAAGGCCGTGCCGCTTACCCAGATCGCCAAGGTCCGCTATGAGTTCGAAGACGGTGTCATCTGGCGGCGCGACCGGCTGCCGACAATCACCGTGCGCGCGGACATCTACCAGGCGGGATTGCAACCCGCCACCGTCACGGCGCAGGTTCTCAGGTTGCTGGAACCGGTCCGTGCCGGCATGCCGGCTGGCTATCGCATCGATGTCGGCGGCGCCGTCGAGGAAAGTGCCAAGGGCCAGGCATCCATCAACGCGGGCATTCCGCTGTTCCTGGGCGTGGTGTTCACGGTCCTGATGATCCAGCTGATGAGTTTTCAGCGCGTCATCCTGGTCGTGCTGACTGCACCGCTTGGGCTGATCGGCGTGGCCATGGCGCTGCTGCTGTTCAATAAACCGTTCGGATTCGTCGCCATGCTCGGTACCATTGCATTGTTCGGCATGATCATGCGCAACTCCGTCATCCTGATCGACCAGATAGAACAGGACATCGGCGCCGGCCAGGCACCTTTCACCGCGATTATCGAGGCCACGGTGCGTCGGCTCCGACCGATCGCGTTGACCGCGCTGGCCGCCATCCTGGCGATGATTCCGCTCACCCGATCCGACTTTTTCGGACCGATGGCGGTCTCCATCATGGGTGGCCTGTTTATCGCTACGCTGCTCACGCTGCTTTTCCTGCCGGCGCTCTATGCCGCATGGTTCCGCATCACCCCGGCGACGCCGGGCCACACGCCCGGTCCCGCGTAGCGCAGGGAACCTCTGATCACGCAATAGGTTTCGGTCCGACGCCGCGTTACAATACGCCGGTGATTTTTCAACGGGTCAAATACTCATTTCTCGCCATCGCCGCGTCCGCGTTGATCATTGCGCCGATCGCCGCGCCTGCGCAGTCACAGGCAGGCGCGCCCAACGGCGCTGACGCGAAACCGGCTGGCGCCAAATCACGCCCCAAGATCGGGCTTGTCCTGTCCGGCGGCGGCGCGCGCGGCGCGGCGCAGGTCGGCGTGATTCGGGTCCTGGAACAACTGCGGATTCCGATTGACTACATCGCCGGTTCCAGCATGGGCGCGCTGGTCGGCGCAGCCTACGCCTCCGGCACGTCCGCCGCGGAACTGGAGGAGCGCTTGCGCGGACAGGACTGGGAGCGCCTGTTGACCGATGAATCCCCGCGCAGCGATCGCAGCTTCCTGCGCAAGGAAGAGGACCAGACCCGCCTGCTGCGCCTCGAACTGGGCGTCAAAGACGGCAGTCTCCGGCTGCCGCCGGGGGCGATTTCCGGGCAGAAATTCGACATCCTGTTCAGCCAGATCACCCGCAGCGTTTCGCCCGGTGTGATTTTCGACAACCTGCCGATCCCTTTTCGTGCCGTGGCCACCAATGCCGAAACCGGACGCATGGAGGTGTTCGACCGCGGCCGCCTGACCGATGTCATGCGCGCATCGATGTCGGTGCCCGGCGCGATCGCGCCCTACCAGATCGGCGACCAGATTTACCTCGATGGCGGGCTGACGCGCAATCTGCCCGTCGACGTTGCGCGCGCGATGGGGGCCGATGTGGTCATTGTGGTGAACATCGGCACGCCCCTGCTGAAGAAGAACGACCTGCTCTCGCTGGTCGGTGTGTCGCTGCAGATGGTCAACATCCTGACCGAGCAGAATGTACGTGCATCGATCGACTCCATGAACCGCGACGATTTCCTCATCTCCCCGCCACTGGAGACAATCGGCGCCACGGACTTCAGCCTGGTGGGGGACGCCATCACGATTGGGGCCGCGACCACCCGCGGCATGGCGGGTGTGCTGGGCCGCCTGAGCATGTCTGCCGAGGATTACGCGGCGTTTCGCGCCACCCAACTTGAACGCGCGGCGCCGCCGACCGGGATCAATGAGCGCCTCGACGAACTTCGTGTCACCGGCCTTGAGCGTGCCAATCCGGACGAGCTGAAACGCACGCTCGGCGTCAAGCCTGGCGAGACGATCGATTTCAAGAAGATCAACACGGGCATCAGCCGGGCGTTCGGCACCGGCTATTTCGAGCGTATCAACTACAGCCTGCTCAACGATGGCGTTCACAATGTCCTGACGGTCGACGCGCGCGAAAAGCAATGGGGACCCAACTACCTGCGCTTCGGCCTGACGCTGTCGGCCGATACCCAGGGCGAAGGCAGCTTCAAGCTGCTCATGCGCTACATGCAGACGCAATTCAATTCGTTCGGCGCGGAGTGGCGAAATGATTTCCAGCTGGGCCGGGACCGGCGTTTCGCCTCGCAGTTCTTCCAGCCGCTGGCCGCGAGCGGGCTGCTGAATGCATTCAGTATCTCGCCCGGCATCGAATTCTCCAAGCGTCCGGTCGATCGCTTCAGGGGCTCACAGCGCGAGTCGCAGTCCCTGCTCTCCACCAATGCCTCGACGCTGGACATCGGCTACGACCTCAGCCGCAATTCAATCATGCGGGTGGGCGCGGTCCAGTCCACCAACACCTCGACATTGAGCATCGGTGGTGTGTCCCTGCAACCCGAGCAGCGGTTCAAGGAAGGCGGCATGCGCTTCAAGCTGCTGTACGACAACCTCGATGACGCCAATTTTCCCAAGGAAGGCCGCACCCTGCAGCTCGACTACTACGCCAGCCTGCCGTCTTTAGGTGGCGCGGAATACCGCAAGGCCGAGGTCAATTATCGCGACCACATCTCGTTCGGGTCCAACACCTTTGCACTCGAGGCGCGCTATGGCCGCGCCCTCAAGGGCGGACTGTCCACGTTCAACCAGTACTCGCTGGGCGGATTCCTGAATCTGTCGGCTTACCGTCCCGGCGAACTGCTGGGACAGGCGGTCGGGTTCGGGCGCCTGTCGTATTACCGGCGCCTCGGCCAGTTCAGCAATCCGTTCGGCAGGAGCATGTACGCGGGACTGTCCGCCGAATTCGCGCGCATTTCCGATGTTTCCGACCAACTCGGCAATGCCGAAACGCGGAATTCCTTTGGCGCCTTTGTCGGCATCGATACACTGATTGGACCGCTGTATCTCGGTTACGGGCGCGCGCGAGAGCGCACCAGCATCTTCTATCTCTTCCTCGGCCAGCCCTGACCTTTGCGGACAACCCGCCTGGCCGGAACAATTTGCGTGGCCCGCCGCCTGCGCGGCCGGATAATTCGCTGGCCTTGGCAATAGGACCTGCACTACAATCGC
>JBDTSU010000152.1:0-8505 GCA_039930965.1 Betaproteobacteria bacterium | reverse complement strand
CGACGGCGTTTACGAGGTGATCCCCTATTACGCCGGCCGTGGCCTGCGCGCGGTTGAGCATCTGAAGCGCCTGCAGCGCAGCCTCGATGAATTGCAGATCGACAACCCGTATCCGCTCAAGCGCTGGGAAACGCTGATTGCCTCACTGGTGGCGCGCAACGGCGGTGGCAACATCGGAATCTATATCCAGATCACCCGCGGCGTCGCCAAGCGCGATTTTCCGCCGCCCAAGGGGCTCACGCAGACGGTCTTCATGATGGCCAATCCCTTGGCCACGCCGAAAGCCGAGATCTATGAAAACGGCATTGCCTGCGTGTCGCTGGACGATAGCCGCTGGCTGCGTTGCCAGGTCAAGGCCACCGCCCTGCTCGGCGCCGTACTGTTGAAGCACGAGGGCAACCAGGCAGGCGCGGATGAAGTGGTGCTGTTTCGCGATGGCTACCTGACCGAATCCTCGGCCTCCAATATCGCCGCGGTCAAGAACGGCGTGATTCTGTGCCCGCCGATGGACAACCTGATCCTGCCGGGCATCACCTATGAACTGATGATCGAACTCGCGCGCAAGCACGGCATGCCGCTGGAAATCCGCCGCGTGCATCGCCGCGAGGTGAAGAAGGCCGACGAGTTGTGGATCATGTCCTCCACCAAGGAGGTGGCGCCGATCGTGAAACTCGACGACAAACCAGTCGGGAATGGAGAAAATGCGGGCAAGCCCGGCCCGCTGTTCAGGCAAATGCGCAAACTGTTCGACGAATACAAGCGCAATCTTCCCGCCGCGCCGTCGCTGAAAGCCGCCGAATAGTCCATGGGCGAGGGTCCGAAAGACATCGGCGAAGGCGAGGAATCGATCCTCAAGTTTCCGACGCTGTTTCCCATCAAGGCGATGGGCCGCCGTGAAGACGGCTTCGCCCAGGCGGTGCTGGAAATCATCCTCACCCACGCACCGGATTTCGATGCCAGGACCGTCGAGATGCGGCCGTCGAAAAACGGCAATTTCCTGTCGGTCACCGCGACCATCAATGCCCAGTCGCGCGCGCAGCTGGACGATATCTATCGGGCGCTCACCTCGAACCCGCTGGTACTGATGGCACTCTAGGCCAGGACAATCGCCTTGACGCGGCGCGCCCTTTACGGCGCCGGCCGGGAAAAAGAAAAAATGCACAAATCACCCGTCATCAAGAACCTCGGCGGCGTGCCGTTCGAGCCCACCTGGCGCGCCATGCAGGCCGCCAACAAATCGCGAACAGCTGACGCGCGCGATGAATTCTGGCTGCTGGAGCATCCACCGGTGTTCACGCTCGGCCTCGCCGGCAAGTACGAACATGTGCTGGCCCCCGGCAATATTGCGGTCATCAAGATAGACCGCGGTGGCCAGGTCACGTATCACGGCCCCGGGCAACTGGTCGTGTACCTGCTGCTCGACCTGAAGAAACTCGGCTACGGCGTCAAAACACTTGTGAAACGAATCGAGCAATCGGTGATCGATTTGCTTGCAGAATACGCCATCAATGCTTATCGACTTGCCGGCATGCCGGGCGTGTACGTGTACCTGAACGACGCTGACGCCAAGATCGCCGCCATCGGCCTGCGCGTGGCCAACCATGCGACGTATCACGGCCTGTCACTGAACATCGACATGGACCTGGAACCGTTTTCGCGCATCAACCCCTGCGGCTATGAAGGCCTGGCGGTCACGCAAATGCGCAACTTCGGGGTGACGGATAAAATGTCCGTGATCGGCGAGAAACTGGTCGCGCATCTGCAACATAACCTTTACTAACGGCCAACCCCGGGTCTGAACCGGGTTGGTCACAACGAGAACCACCATGGCCGAAGCCGGCGTCAAACAGAAATCCGAATCCAAGACCGCACGCATCCCCATCAAGATCGTCCCGGCGGAACGCCTGAAGAAGCCCGAGTGGATCCGTGTCAAGGCGGGCTCGGCGTCGTCGCGCTTCTACGAGATCAAGCAGATCTTGCGCGAGGCCAGGCTGCATACCGTCTGCGAGGAAGCGTCGTGCCCCAACATCGGCGAATGTTTCGGCAAGGGCACCGCCACCTTCATGATCATGGGCGATCTCTGCACCCGCCGTTGCCCGTTTTGCGATGTCGGCCACGGCCGGCCCCTGCCGCTGGATGCGGACGAGCCGCGTCAACTGGCGGAAACCATCGCTGCGCTCAAACTGAAATACGTGGTGATCACCAGTGTCGATCGCGACGATCTGCGCGACGGCGGCGCCGGGCATTTCGTCGATTGCATCCGTGAGACGCGCGCCCGGTCACCGGCGACGCAAATCGAAATCCTCACGCCCGACTTTCGCGGCCGCCTCGATCGTGCCCTCGGCATCCTGCGCCTCGCCCCACCCGATGTCATGAACCACAATCTCGAAACCGTGCCGCGCCTATACAAGCAGGCGCGTCCCGGTTCGGACTATGCGCATTCACTGAAGCTGTTGAAGGACTTCAAGGCCGAACATCCCGGCACGCCGACCAAGAGCGGGCTAATGGTGGGCCTCGGCGAGACCAATGAAGAGATCCTGGAGGTCATGAAGGACTTGCGGGTGCATGATGTGGAGATGCTGACGATCGGCCAGTACCTGCAACCGTCGGCACATCACCTGCCGGTGCTGCGTTATGTCACGCCGGCCGAGTTCGACATGTTCGCCGCTGAGGCGAACCGGATGGGATTCCGGCATGCGGCCAGCGGACCGATGGTGCGGTCTTCGTATCATGCGGACCAGATGGCGCATGGCGCAGGGGTTTAGCGCCGTTAGCCCGTGAAGCGCGTCTTCTCAGCTTGGGGAAAGACGGGTGCCGCTCTGCCAGATTGTTTCGTTGGCGGGGACGACAGTACCTTTTATTTCCGGCGGTCGCGCTGCGACACGGGGTCCCCATGAGAGTCGCCGAGGTGAGGCAGGGGTTTCGCGAAGCATGCTTCGCGCCTGCTGAACCAGGAACGACCGGGTAAGTCCGCGAGGACTGTCTGAGGGCGAGCAAAAACTAAACCGTTTGGACGGAACAGATTCGAGCCCGAGTTGCGCAGCGGCCGGTCGTTCCGAGAAGCGCAGGGGAGCCCGCAGGGCCGACGAACCTGGGGTCGCCTTTCTTTGCCTTCTTTCTTTGGCGAAGCAAAGAAAGAAGGTTGCCGCCGGGCAACCCCCGGCACAGACCGCAGCCGAACGACACCATCAACCGCTAGCGAAAACCGTTTGGCGGGCCACGCACTTTGCGTGAACACCATAGATCAAATCAGCCCGTTCAATCAAACGAAATCGTATACAACACATCCACCGCACTCTCCGTCCCGGTCTGCACCTGCACCGACCAGCGGCCGGAAATCGTATAGCGAGTCTTCAGCAGGTTCGACACCCGGTCCAGCCCCTGCTCGTAGACCACGAACAGGCGCGACGAAATCCGCTTGCCGATCGACAGGAAACCACTCTGCCCGGCGCCGGGTCCGGTGAAGCCGATCTCGTCCACGCCTAACGCGCCGGCGATGCGCGTTTGCAACGACGCGCCCTGGCTCGAGCCGAGCAGGCCGCTGGCCGCCGCCGAAAGCAGGCTGAAATCGGTCTGGCTGCTGTTCTCCAGTCCGCGCCCCAACACCAGCCATGACAGCTTCTCGGTATCCGGCACGTTCGGCGTCGACACCAGCTTGGCTTTCGGCAGATTGGCGCTGCCAGTGACTTCCACGCCCGCTTCGACGCCGACGCCCGGCTGTGGTGACTTGCGTACCGCCAGCAGGTTGATGCCGGGGTTGTGCACCGGGCCGGAAAAATTGAGGATGCCGCGTTCGACGGTGAGCTTCTGGCCGTAGACGGTATAGAGGCCGTCCTCGATGCGCAGCGTGCCGACGGCGCGCGGCAGCCCGGCGCCGGCGCTGACCACCCGCAGCGTGCCTTCCAGCCGGCCGCTCAGACCCGCGCCGCGAATCTTGAACTGCTTGCCCATGTCGATGGCGAGGTCGACCTGCGTTTTCATCCGCACGTCGCTGCCGTCGCGCGCCGGCGTGCGGCCGACGATGACGATGTCGTCGCTCAGCGTCACTTCGCTTTTCTCGGGCAGTTCGAAAAATCCGCGGTCGGCTTTCAGGTTGCCCTTGATGCTGAGGCGGTTCTGGTCAAATTGCAGCGTGCCGGTGCCGCTTGCCACCACCACCCGGTCCGGCCGCGACACCGCCTCGAACCGGTCGAGGGTGGTTTTCAGCTGCCCGCTGGATTTGATGCCGGACAGCTTCAGCGTCCCCTCGGCGACCAGTTTTCCCTCGCCGGACTGGATCGTCAATCGCTTCACGGTTAGCAGGTCGTCATTGAACACGGCATCGAGCTCACCATCGCGATAGCGGATGCCCTGCTCCGGCCATACCAGCGCAAGGCCGCTGCCACGCGCCTCGCCGCGCCAGCGCGGTGCGGCAACGGTGCCATCGGCGGACAAGCTGGCGCGCAGCGCGCCGTCGGCGGTCAGGCCCGGCTCGCTCGCCAGGCGCGAGGTCCAGCGCAGCGAGGGCACGTCGAGCTTGCCCGACACGTTGAGCGGCGCATCGGCGGGAATGCTCCAGGCGCCGTCGCGGCGCGCGGCACGCGTGCTGCCGGTAACGTCAATGCTGCCGAGCTGGCGGCCATTCGCTTTTAGGGTCGCGTTCAAGACATTGTCGATTGCCTCGGCCTGTAGCTCCAGCTGCTCAAGCCCGGCCGGCAGGCGCGCGTCGGCCAGAAACACGACGTCACCGGATTCACGAAATACCCGCAGCTTGCCGCGCAGTCGGCCGCCGCGCTCGCCATCGGCAGAGATATCCCACACCGCCCCCAGCCGGAGGGTGGATTCGAGATTGCGTTTCATCGATTCCGAAAACGATACTGCCAGTGCCAGCGGCACCCCGCTCGCGGAGCCCCGCGTGGTGATCACCTCACCCGTCAGGCGGAATTCGCCAATCTGCAATTTGCCGCCGCTTATATCCAGCGTCGCCGCACCCAGCTCGACCTGTCCGGCGGCGCCGACCAACAAGCTCGCCGGCGCCTGCAGCGCGAACGGCACCAGCCCGCGATTGTCGAGCCGCGTAACCTGGCCCCGCCAAACGTTGCCTGCATCGAGCCCGCCGGCGGCGTCAGCCCGCACATTGATATCGTCATTGGCGGCCGTCGCGTGCACGACGTGGCGCCGCAAACTGCCGTCGAATGCGAGGGTTGCCGTCGAAAGCTTGAGGCCCGACGACGCATAGCCGGTAGAGGTCGCGTCAACCTTCAGCTGCATCGCGGTCAGCCCGCGAGACGGGACACCGTCGGCGCGCATCGTTCCGCGCAGGGTCGCGAAACGATGTCCGCCGGGCAATTTGATTTCGCGCCCCTCGATGCTGGCTTCGGCCTGTTGCGTCGCACCGCGGCCGGCGATTTCGCCACTCGCCGTCAGGCTGCCGCCGAAGGCGTCACCAAGTTCGGCCAGCTTTGGCGCATCGATATTCCACACCAATTTCTGCCCGGTCGGCGCCGGCGCACCGAATGCCATGGCGCCGCGCGCATTGAGCCGGTTGCTGCCGATCGCCAGCGCCACGTCGACATCGCGCAACGTCTGCGCGGTGGCGACGAATTCGGCCTTGCCGGTCAGCGGCCGCCCAACCAAGCGGCTGGGCGCGAACGCCAGCGCAGCATGCAGCCGCCACGCCTCTGCGGCCTCACCGTCGGCCTTGAAATCGGCGTTGAGATCGGCGGCCGGGTAATCGCCAAAATCAGCGGGATTGAAATGGCTGATCTTGCCCGTCAGCGCAAAGGGGCGCGCACCCGTCAGCTGGATCTTGCCGGTCGTGGAAATGGCACCTTTGCCGGAAGTCAGCTCGGCCTGCCGGATATCGACAGCATCGCCGCCGGCCAGCACCTCGGCGCGCAGCGCCAGCCTGGCGTCAGTGAGGGCAGCGACCACGCGTACGCGGCCATCGGCCGGCGAGACCACAATGTCGCCGCGTATCGCCGTCTTGCGCAGCCGGCTGTGGATGCGGCTCAGGTCCAGTCCGCCGGTGGTCAGCGTGAGCGCCATGTCGCGGCCCACCGCGGCGCGCCAGCGACCGCTGCCGCGGAACATGCCGGCGTCACCCAGGTCGATGGCGATATCCGCCGCGGCAAGCGCGCCGATGTCACCGTTGAAGCTGCCGCGCAAGGCTTTCAGCGGCAGTCGCTGCTGATCGAGCGTGCCGGGCGTGCGATTGACCAGCTCGAGGTTGCCGGAAAATTTTCCGCTCGCACCCTCCGGCGCCAGCGCCGCGCGCAGCGACAGCGCGGCCTCCGGCCAAGTGGCGTCCCAGATGCGCGGCGACGTATCATCGATCACCAGTTCGCTTTTGCCCAACGGCTGGAGCTGGAACGGCATCAGCTTTGATGCCAGCTGCGCACGAATTTCGCCGTTCGGCGCCTTGACCGCAAGTTTCGCGGCCGCGTCGATTTCCCCCAGCGTGCCGCCCAGCTTGATGGCGACCTGGTACGGTTGCCCGCCACCTGCCTGCACCAGCCCCGCTTGGCCGGACAGGGCGTAAGGCTTGGCAGTATCCAGCTTCAGCGCCGCCGTCGCCGCACCCCAGGGGGTCGATACGGTCAGACGCTGCAGGTCCCAGCGGCTGCGGTCGTAACGAGCCGCCAGGTCGAGGTCGGTCAGGCGCGTCACCTGCCCGCCGCGCTTGACGTCGACCACCTTCACCCGCACCTGCGGCGCGATGATGCTGAAAGGCAGATCCAGCGAGGCCGGCAGCACCAGCGGATCGGTGGAGCTGCCGGTGACCTCAATGGTGACCGTCGCCACCTCGGCCTGGGTGATCAGCAGCGTGCGCATGAACCACATCGACGGCTCCCAGCGGATCACGCCCTGCTCCAGCGTGATCAACTGATTGGGGGCGCGAAATTGCAGCCGGTCAAAGGCGATGCCCTGATACAGACCGCCGCGGGTGCCGAGCACAGTCAGCGTGCCGCCGGCGCGCTCAACCGCGGCGTTGACGGCGTACTGCATCGTGCTTTCGCGACCCAGCAGCCACATCACCAGCAGCAGCAACGCCAGCAGCGCGCTGCAGGTGATCAGCAGCCATTTGATCAGCCGGGCGCGCATCAGAAACTGACCCCGAGTGAGAAATGCAGCCGCGCCTGACGCACCTGCTGGCCGTAGGCGATGTCGAGATTGACCACGCCGACCGGGCTTTTCCAGCGCGCGCCGACACCGTAGCCATAGACCGGCTTCAGGTCGGCCGGACGATCGGCGGCGTTGCCGGCATCGACGAACGCGGCCACGCCCCAGGTCGGATAGCGCGGCGCCAGCCAGTGAATGATCTCGGCGCTGGCCAGCGCCAGGTAGCGGCCGCCGACAATGGCCGCGCCCTCTTTCACACCCAGCTGCTGGTAGCCGTAGCCGCGCACCGACTGGTCGCCACCGGCGCGAAACAGGAAATCGGCGGGGATGCGCTCGCGGCCGGCGGCAATGACCGCGCCCGCCTCGGCGCGCAGGATCACGGTCTGGTTTTCGCCCAACGGAAAGTAGCCGGTGGCCTTGCCGAACAGACGGCCAAAGCGGGCGCTGGTCAGGAACGTGAACGGCGCGCCGCCGGCCTGCAGGTTGAGCAGGTAACCCCGCGTGGGCGAAAGCAAATTGTCGGTGCGCCGCCAGGTTTGGCCGAGATTGGCCGACAGGCTCTGGTTGAAAGTGGTCGCGATGCCGCTGTCGCCGGTCACATCCTTGCGCTCCCGGCTGTAGAGCACGGTCACAGTGGTTTCATTGGCCGGCCGGCCCCAGGCGCGGGTCGCCGCCACACTGCTGGTGCGTGTGGTCTCGTTCTGCACATCCTCGCGTTTGAGCCAGGTTGACAGGCTGTCGCGTTCACCGCTGGCGCTGGTGGGAAAGGCGAGGCTCACGTGTCCCGACTGCTTGCGCGTTTCCAGCAGCAGCGCGGACTTGAGCCGCACCGCGGTGCCGAACAGGTTTAGACGTTCGTAGGCCACCTGGCCGCGCGAGCCGGTATTGGTGCTGTAGCCGGCGCCGAGCTCGACCCGTTGCATCTTCTGCTCTTCCACCGTCACCCGCACCGGCGCGACCAGTGCGGCGTCAGGCCGGGTGGGGTCCGCATTGGCCGGCGCGACGGCCGCGGCGACGTCGATCTCGGCGCTGACCTCGACCCGCTGGAAATAGCCGGTGTCCTGCAGCCGCCGCTGGAATTCGATCAGCTCCGCCTGGCGATAGGCGCGGCCAGCGCGGATCGGATTGAGATTACTGATGGTCGAGGCCGGGAAGCGCGTGAGGCCGCTGATCGCCAGTTCGCCGATCACCACCGCCGGGCCGCTGTTGACGGTGAGCGTGAGCGCGGCGAGTCCGGTTTTCACGTCGACCTCGGCACGGCTGTCGGCCAGTTCCGCCAGTGGATAGCGCACCAGTATCATTTCCTGCACCAGGTTGCGCTTGGCCGCTTCCCAGTTCGACTGGCGGAAAATGTCGCCCTTGGTCAGCGCCCAATCGGCGCGCAGGGCATCGATCGACGGCTGC
>JBDTSU010000151.1:0-8507 GCA_039930965.1 Betaproteobacteria bacterium | reverse complement strand
CAGATACCCGTCGAAGCCAGCAAGCAGCGCCCGCTCCCGGTCCCCGACCATGGCAATGCGCCCAGTGCGGAAAGCTGAAGAAGTTGACGACGTTTCATGAAGGGACCCCTGTGGTTGAGTGTGGGCGAAAATTGATGGCTATCAATGCTCTGCATAGACTGCTAACCGCAGGAAGTGTGCCAAGATTCATTGCGGTGGAGACAAAGCGTCAATGGTGGGCATTGGCACAATGGGAGAACTCCAAAACTCGGATGCAGTAGATCCTATTTATACTTATAAATAGAATAAATGGACCTAGTGCAAACCCGGTGCACCATGTTGTTGCCCCGTTGCGGTGCATACTGCACCCGAGATGCGAATTGGGTGTTCACACGCTCTTGCACATTTGAATTTTGAACTGAACTAGATACACATGGCAACGACAACCACGGCGGTACCCAAGCGCAAGATCAATCAACTGAAACGATCGGATTTGGTGGCTGAAGAAATCAAGCGGTTGATCACCGACAAGAACCTGAGCCCTGGGGATCGGCTACCCCGTGAGAGCGAGTTGCAGGCTCAGTTTGAAGTTAGCAAGGGCACGATCCGGGAGGCACTGAAGTCGCTCGAAGTACAGGGGCTGGTGAAGATTTCGACCGGCCCGGCCGGCGGGGGCACGATCATCGAAGTGACCCTGGATCGGACCCTGCAGTTGCTGCAGAACTACCTGTTTTTCAAGGATGTGACCATTGAAGACATTTACGCAGCACGCCGGCTGCTGGAGCCAGAACTGGCGGCGGGTGCGGTGCCGCATTTGACCGAGGCTGACTTCGCAGCCCTGGAGCACAGCATCGCGTGTTGCGATCCAATATCGAGCCAGGAAGACATGCTGAGCCAGCGGCGCGAGGATGTCAATTTTCACGACATTCTGGCCGCTGCAAATCCCAATCCGTTCCTGCGGTTTACTTGCGAACTCATTAACGAAATGATTCGTCAGCTGATTGTTTTCGGCAACCGCACACCCAAGATTGAGCACCGGCGGTTTGGTGAAGCCAACGCCGACATCCACCGGCAAATCGCCATTGCCGCGCGCGAACAAGACGTGGACAAGGTGCGCGAACTGATGGTTCAGCACATGACCGAGGCGACCAACCACGTCAAGCGGATGAAGGGACGACTTCAGGGCCGGCTTATTCTGGATGCCGATAGCCTGCGTCGGCTGCGTCCAGCGACCCGGAAGGTCTTGAAATAAATGTCAAATCACGCGGTGCCCGGCGTGCAGCATGTTGCAACCCACCGTAAGGCGCTCGGATTTTGCATGGATGCCGGGGGAGCGATACCCGTGTTCATGATGCTTGCTCATCGGGTCACGGGTGTTGGTGCCAGCGTCTGGGCGCGTTGCTTGTTCGCCGCAAAGTCCGGGCCGAAGGCCGGGCGCTTGATGTAGCGGCCAGCACCCTGCACGGCGCGCAGGTCGCCCTGCACAAACACCAGTTCGCCCTGGCTGATGGTGTGGCTCGGAATGCCGCGCACGCTGCGGCCTTCGAAAACATTGAAGTCGCCCTTGCTGTGCTGGGTCTTGACTGACAGCGTTTTCGTGCCTTCCGGGTCCCAGACCACCAGGTCGGCATCGGCGCCCACCGACACGCTGCCCTTTTGCTGGTAGATATTGAACAGCTTGGCGGCGTTGGCCGAGGTGATGGCGACGAATTCGCTGGGTGTCAGGCGCCCGCTGTTGACGCCGGCATCCCAGATCACCGCCATGCGTTCCTCGATGCCGCCGCAGCCGTTGGGGATCTTGGAGAAATCGGTTTTCCCCGCCGCCTTCTGGCCCGCGCAGAAGGTGCAGTGGTCGGTCGCGGTGGTGTGCAGCTGTCCCGATTGCAGGCCGCGCCACAGTGCTTCCTGATTCTCCTTCGGCCGGAACGGCGGGCTCATCACGTAGGCCGCCGCATGGGCAAAATCGGGATGGCGATAGACGCTGTCGTCGATCAGCAGGTGCCCCGCCAGCACTTCGCCGTACACGCGCTGGCCGCGCGCGCGCGCGCGGGCGATGGCCTCGGCGGCCTCAATGCAGGAAACATGCACGATGTAGATCGGCACGCCCAGCACGCCGGCAATGGCGATCGCCCGGTTGGCGGCCTCGCCCTCGACCATCGGCGGGCGCGACATCGGATGGCCTTCCGGCCCGGTGATGCCCATCTTCGCCACTTCCTGTTGCAGCAGGAACACCAGTTCGCCGTTCTCGGCGTGCACGGTCGGCATGGCGCCCAGTTCCAGCGCGCGCTTGAAACTGTTCACCAGCGTCTCGTCGTCGCACATGATGGCGTTCTTGTAGGCCATGAAGTGCTTGAAGCTGTTGACGCCTTCTTCATGCACCAGCGTGGCCATGTCGCGATGCACGGCATCGCTCCACCAGGTGACGGCGACATGAAAGCCGTAGTCGGCCGCCGACTTTTCCGCCCAGCCGCGCCAGGTGCGAAACGCCTCCATCAACGGCTGCTGCGGATTGGGAATGACGAAATCGATGATGCTGGTGGTGCCGCCCGCCAGGCCGGCCGCCGTGCCGGTGAAGAAATCATCGGCCGTCACCGTACCCATGAAGGGCAGTTGCATATGCGTATGTGGATCGATGCCGCCGGGCAGGATATAAAGGCCCGAGGCATCCAGCGTTTGCGTGCCGGTGGGCGCATATTTCGCCGCGTCCTCGCCGACCGCGGCGATGCGGCCGTCGATGCACAGCACGTCTGCCTTGAATTCGCGGTCGGCGTTGACGACGGTGCCGCCGCGGAGGAGAAGGGAAGTTGTCATTTTCTGGGAACCCCACTAAATTTGTCGCCCCGGCGAAGGCCGGGGCCTAATTTTGTAACTCAAATCCAAAGGCGAACTTGGGCCCCGGCCCGGCGCAACCCTTGTGGTTGTTCGCCGGGGCGACAGTCAACGGTTTTCTCGTAAGCTTTCAAGGGTCCTTCTTTCCCTTCATGCCAAGCCCATAAACCGCCGCCGCAATGCCCAACCCAACAAACCACGCATACGTATAAACGCCTTTGAAGAAGTTTCCCACATCCGGAAAACTTTGCGGAAACGCGGCATTTAAAAAGCCCGGCACATTCGGCAGCACGCCCAGCACAAACGCAACGATCGCCACCACGTTCCAGCCCGCGACGTAGGTATAGCGGCCATGTTCCGCGTACAAATCGTCGACGTTCAATTCCGTTTTCCGGATGAGGTAATAGTCGACGATCAATATGCCCGCCACCGGCCCCAGCAACGCGGAGTAACCGATCAGCCAGGTGAAGATATAGCCTTGCGTGGACTCCAGCACTTTCCACGGCATCATCAGGATGGCGATTCCGGCGGTGATGCAGCCACCGGCCTTGTAGGAAATGCGCCGCGGGTTCAGCGCGGAAAAATCATAGGCGGGGCCGACCAGGTTGGCGGCGAGGTTGACGCTGACGGTATCGATCAGCAGCACCAGCAGCGCGATCAATACCGCCGCACCGGTCATGCGGCTGGAAAGATCCACCGGGTCCCAGATCGCCTTGCCGTAGATCACCACGGTGGCGGAAGTGACGAACACCGCCATCATCGCCAGCAGGCCCATCGGCACCGGCAGGCCGATGCCCTGGCCGATCAGCTGGTCGCGTTGCGATTTCGAAAACCGTGTGAAGTCGGGGATGTTGAGCGCCAACGTGGCCCAGAAGCCGACCATCGCCGTGAGCGATGGCCAGAATACGGCGCTGAACTGCCCGGCCTTCTTGCCGCCTTCGACGAATTGCGAGGGCTGGTCGATGATCGGGCCGAAGCCGCCGGCCTTGTCATACGCCCACCACAGCAACACAAAGCAGATGATGATCTTGATCGGCGCGGTCCAGGTCTCGAGCTTGCGGATCGAATCGATGCCGTGGATCACGTAGTAGAACTGGATCGCCCAGAATGCAAGGAAGCAGATCAACTGGCTGAACGTAATGCCGAGGCCCGCGATCTTGTCGCCGGCGAGCGGCTGCCCCATCAGCACGCCGATCAGCGTGTGGATCATCATCCCGCCGAACCAGGTCTGGATGCCATACCAGCCGCAGGCGACCAGCGCGCGCAGCAGGGCAGGGAGCCGCGCGCCGAGGGTGCCGAACGAGGCGCGCGCCAGCACGGCATAGGGGATGCCGTACTTGGTGCCGGCATGGCCGATCAGCAGCATCGGCACCAGCACAATGGCGTTGCCCAGGAATACCGTGCCTACCGCCTGGCTCCATGACATGCCGGCCTCGATCAGGCTGGCCGCGAGCGTATAAGCGGGAATGCACATCACCATGCCGATCCACAACGCCGTGAAGTGATACCAGCGCCAGGTGCGCTGGGCTTCGGTGGTGGGCTTGAGATCGTCGTTGGTCAGGGAACTGCTCATGCGGGCTCCGTTGTTTTGGATGCGACTGCGAGAGTTTCAAACTCTACATTCACACGGCAACGACCGCAATTCATCAAGTCGTAGCTATCTGGTTCGCTGCAATGATCTGTTCCCCCCTTTGAAAAAGGGGGGCAGGGGGGATTTTCGGTGGTCAACAATAGGCAACGACCGAAAAATCCCCCTCGATCCCCCTTTTTCAAAGGGGGAAGTGCCAATGGGGGAAGTGAATGATTTTCACCCCAGTTGAGGAAACGCAAACTCCGGCCCGCGCGAATTGCCTTCGGGCCATCTCTGCATCACCGCCTTGTGCCGCGTATAAAAGCGCACCGCCTCCGGCCCATAGGCATGATGGTCACCGAACAGACTACGTTTCCAGCCGCCAAAACTGTTGAAGGCCATCGGCACCGGCAGCGGCACGTTCACGCCGACCATGCCGACCTGGATGTTGCGCACGAACTCGCGGGCGGTGCCGCCGTCGCGCGTGTAAACCGCCACGCCGTTGCCGTATTCGTGGCTGTTGATCAATTGCACCGCGCCGGCGATATCAGGCACGCGCACCAGGCACAGCACCGGGCCGAAGATTTCCTCCTGGTACACAACCATGTCCGGCTTCACGTGGTCAAGCAGCGTGCCGCCGACGAAGAAGCCGTTCTCGTAACCGGCCACTTTGCAGTTGCGCCCATCGACCACGGCTTTGGCGCCTTGCTCGACGCCCTTGCCGATCAGGCTCTCGATGCGCAGCTTGGCCTGTGCGGTGATGATCGGGCCCATCTCGGCGCCGTCCTGATGACCTTCGTTGATTTTTAGTGCGGCCACTTTGGGCGCGAGCGCTTTGGCCAGCTTGTCGCCGACGTCGCCCACCGCTACCGCTACCGAAATGGCCATGCAACGTTCGCCCGCCGAGCCATACGCGGCACCGATCAGCGCGTCGGCGGCCTGGTCGATATCGGCATCGGGCATCACCACCATGTGGTTCTTGGCGCCGCCCAGCGCCTGCACACGCTTGCCGTGCGCGGTGCCGGTGCGGTAGATGTATTCGGCCACGTGAGTCGAGCCGACGAAGCTGACCGCCTGGATGGTCGGATGCGAGAGGATGGCATCGACCACCGTCTTGTCGCCCTGCACAACATTGAACACGCCGTCGGGCAGGCCCGCTTCCTTCAGCCACTGCGCGGAGAGCAGGCTCGCGGAGGGATCGCGCTCGGAGGGTTTCAGCACGAAGGTGTTGCCGCAGGCGAGTGCTAACGGATACATCCACATCGGCACCATCGCCGGGAAATTGAACGGCGTGATGCCGGCCACCACGCCCAGCGGCTGGCGCAGCGACCAGGCATCCATGCCGCGCGCGATCTGGTCGGTGAATTCGCCCTTGAGCAATTGCGGGATGCCGGTGGCGAATTCGACGATCTCGAGGCCGCGCTGCACTTCGCCGAGCGCATCGGGCAGGGTCTTGCCGTGTTCGCGCACGAGGCACTCGGCCATGTCCTTGCGGCGCGCCTGGGCGATTTCCAGAAAGCGGAATAGCACCCGCGCGCGCGTCAGCGGCGGCGTCTGCGCCCAGGAAGGGAAGGCCGCAGCGGCACTGCTCACGGCATTGTCGAGGTCGGTCTCCGTGCCCAGGATCAGCCTGCCCTGCGGCACGCCCAGCGCCGGGTTGAAGATGTCCTGCGCGCGGTCGGAATTGCCGCGCTCGATGCGCCCGCCGATCCAGTGGGCGACTTCGTACAGGCTGGTGTTGCTGGTTTGCTTGGCTTGGCTAAGTACCGTACTCATTTGGCGGCCTCGCGCATGGGGTTGTTGGGATGGGTGGTCCAGTTGGCGTACTGGCCGGTGATCTTCACACCGGTGCGCGCATCGGTTTCGCCCGGTTGCAGCGCGCGCATGGTGATGCAGCCCGGCACCGGGCAGATCGACACGCACAGGTTGCAGCCGACGCATTCCTCGTCCTTCACTTCGAAGTGGCGCTTGCCGTTGACCTTGGCGACGATCGCCTGGTGCGAGGTGTCTTCGCATACGACGTGGCAGCGCCCGCACTGGATGCACAGGTCCTGGTTGATGGCTGCCTTTTCGACGTGATTGAGATTGAGATTACGCCAATCGGTGATGGTCCGCACCGCCTTGCCCTGGAAGTCGGCGATGCTTTGGTAGCCTTGCGTGTCCATGAAATTCGACAGGCCGTCGGTGAGGTCCTGGATGATCTTGAAGCCGTACACCATCGCTGCGGTGCACACCTGCACATTGCCGGCGCCGAGCGCGATGAACTCGGCCGCGTCGCGCCAGGTGGTGATGCCGCCGATCCCGGAGATCGGTAGCCCGTGCGTTTCCGGATCACGAGCGATCTCGCCGACCATGTTGAGCGCGATCGGCTTCACCGCGTATCCGCAATAGCCGCCGTGCGATCCAAGCCCGTCGGTGCTGGGATGCATGGTCATGCTGTCCAGGTCCACACCCATGATCGAGTTGATGGTGTTGATCAGCGAGACCGCATCGGCGCCGCCCTTCATGGCGGCCCGCGCCGGATAGCGGATGTCGGTGATGTTGGGCGTCAATTTCACGATCACCGGCATCTTCGAATATTGCTTGCACCAGCGCGCGACCATTTCGATGTACTCGGGCACCTGGCCCACCGCCGCGCCCATGCCGCGCTCGCTCATGCCGTGCGGGCAGCCGAAATTCAGCTCGACGCCGTCGCAGCCGGTATCTTCCACCCGGGGCAGGATGTTCTTCCACGCCTCCTCGGTGCACGGCACCATCAGCGAGGCGACCACGGCGCGGTCCGGCCAGGCGCGCTTCACGCGGCGCATTTCATCGAGATTCTGCTGCAGCGGCCGATCGGAAATCAGCTCGATGTTGTTGAATCCGATCACCCGCCGATCCTGCGAGAGCAGGGTGGCATAGCGCGGCCCGTTGACATTGACGATGGGCGGATCCTCGCCCACGGTTTTCCACACCACGCCACCCCAGCCGGCCTCAAACGCGCGCACGACGTTGTACTCCTTGTCGGTCGGCGGGGCCGAGGCAAGCCAGAATGGGTTGGGGCTCTTGATGCCGATGAAGGTGCTGGTTAGGTCAGCCATTTTGCTTCTCCAGATAGTTGTAGATGACGCGATGCATTACCTACGCGTTACCGATAACAATTTTCCGTCGTCCCAGCGAAGGCTGGGACCCAGTCCAAACCAATTGCTGAAAATACGACGGACTGGATCCCAGCCTTCGCTGGGATGACGACCTCAAATTGGTTGGTCGTCGCTTCAAGTACAAATCAGGAACGCAACGTCCCATCCATCGACATCGCCGCGTGCTTACCGTCCTCCACCGCTTCCACCGTCAAGTCGCGCCCGCCAAAACAACAATCCCCACCCGCCCACACTTTCGCATGCGAAGTCCGGCGATCGTCGTCGATGCGAATGCGGCCTTTTTCCAGCTCGATCGCCGCACCCGCGGGATGCGCCACATAGGCCTGGCCGATTGCCTTGAAGACCATGTCGGCCGGCAAGGTGAAGGTCTCGCCGGTTTCGACCAGCTTGCCGTTCTCCTCGCGCGTGTACGCGAAGCGCACGCCGCGCACCTGGCCGCCATCGGACATGACCTCCTTCGGCGCGGCCCAGTGCTTGATCTTCACGCCGTTCTTCTTCGCCCAGAATTGCTCATAGTCCGATGCGCTCATCGCCGCTTCGCCGCGGCGATAGACGATGGTCACATCCTCGGCGCCGAGCTTCCGCGATTGCACGGCCGCGTCGACCGCCGTCATGCCGCCGCCTATCACCACCACCTGCCGGCCGATCGGCACCGTGGCCACGTCGGTGGCCTGGCGCAATTCGGCAATGAACTTGACCGCGTCGCGCAGGCCAATGGATTCCGGCTCGGCAATGCCGATGGCGTTCACGCCGCCGAGTCCCATGCCGAGGAACACCGCATCGTAGTCGCGCACCAGGTTGTCCAGGACGATATCGCGGCCCAGCGCTTTGTTGACCTTTACCTCGATGCCGCCAATCGAAAGCAGCCAATCGATTTCTTTTTGCGCGAAGCCGTCGACGGTCTTGTAGGTGGCAAGCCCGTATTCGTTAAGCCCTCCCGGCTTGGCATTGGCATCGAACAGAACCACCGCGTGCCCCAGCATCGCCAG
>JBDTSU010000150.1:0-8519 GCA_039930965.1 Betaproteobacteria bacterium | reverse complement strand
ATCCGGTCAAGCATATCGACCCGATATGGACGATCGCGGTGCCGCTGCTGATGATTTTGTTCAAATTGCCGCCGATTGGCGCCGCCAAGCCTGTGCCGGTTAACTTTGGCGCTTTGCGCAATCCCAAGCGCGACATGATCTGGGTGGCCGCTGCCGGACCGCTTTCCAATCTGGCAATGATGATTTTGTGGGCGCTGATACTCAAACTCGCGCTCAGTCTGCCTGTTTCGGGGCCAGAGACCTTTCTGGCGCTGATGGGACAGGCGGGTGTCTTCGTGAACGCGATCATCATGATCTTCAATCTGTTCCCGCTGCTTCCGCTTGATGGCGGGCGGATTGTGACGGGCCTGTTGCCTGGCCGGCTGGCATACGCCTATTCCCGTACCGAACCTTACGGCATGTTCATCGTCATCGCCCTTGTTGTCACCCATGCAATAGACGTCATTCTGTTTCCTCTGATCGAAATGAGCACCAATTCGATATACGCTATAATGGGCATATCTTTATAGCGGCAAAGTTTGGTTCGCCTCCCGGCGAGAACCTCGCCGCTACCGATCGAACGCGGTACCAAGAGCCCAGGAAGTTTGTCAGGCCGCGCGTTCTGGTCCATACGTTCCATACAGATTCGCTTGATACGCTCATACGCACAAGTTGTCCGCGCCGTTGGCTTTCTTGCCGATTGAATCGCCACTTTTTTAGCTTGCAGACCATCATTTTGCTTTCCAGGGGTATTGACCCTAACCATGTTTCCTGACCGAGTACTTTCCGGCATGCGTCCGACCGGGCGCCTGCATCTGGGCCATTACCACGGCGCGTTGAAGAACTGGGCAAAGTTACAGCACGAACACCCGTGTTTCTTCTTTGTCGCCGACTGGCATGCGCTCACCACGCATTACGAAACGCCCAGTGTGATCGAGGAGTACACGTACGACACGGTGATCGACTGGATCGCGGCGGGAATCGATCCCGCCCAAGCGACCCTGTTCGCGCAATCGAAAGTGCCCCAACACGCTGAACTGACGCTGCTGCTGTCTTTTTTCACGCCGCTGTCGTGGCTCGAGCGGGTGCCGACGTACAAGGACCAGATTGAAAAACTGGGTGAGCGCGGGCACGATCTCGCGACCTACGGATTCCTTGGCTATCCGCTGATGCAGGCTGCGGACATTCTTATCTACCGCGCCAACCAGGTGCCGGTCGGCGAGGACCAGGTGTCGCATGTGGAGCTGACGCGCGAAGTGGCGCGGCGTTTCAACCATCTGTTCGGGCGCGAAAAGGGGTTTGAGGAAAAGGCGGAAGCCGCCATCAAGAAGCTCGGCGCAAAGAAAGCCAAGCTCTACAATCAGCTGCGCACCAAATTCCAGCAGGAGGGCGATGAGGCGGCGCTGGTGGAAGCGCGCGCGTTGTTGTCCGACGTGCAAAATCTGTCGATGGGCGACCGTGAGCGCCTGTTCGGGTTCCTGGAGGGGGGCGGCAAGGTCATTCTGCCCGAGCCCCAGGCACTGCTCACGGCCACCTCGCGGCTGGTGGGTACCGATGGCGAGAAGATGTCGAAAAGCTACGGCAACACCATCGACCTGCGCGATCCACCCGACGTGGTCACCAACAAGGTGCGGAAGATGCCCACCGATCCGGCGCGCGTCCGCCGCACCGACCCGGGCGACCCGGAAAAGTGCCCGGTGTGGAACCTGCACCAGGTTTACACCGACAAGGCGGTCCACAAGTGGGTGATCGAAGGCTGCAAGAGTGCCGGGATCGGCTGCCTGGAATGCAAGCAACCGGTGATCGATAGCATCGTCCGCGAATTGGCGCCCATGCGTGAACGCGCGGCCCCGTTCGAGGAAGACCCGACGCTGGTCAAAAATATACTGGCCGACGGCTGCGAGAAGGCACGCGACATCGCGGAAGAGACCATGCGCGATGTGCGCGACGCGATGGGGCTGAGTTTTTCGTGAACCGGCCCGTCCACCCCCACTTGGCGGATCCGCAATGAGCGTGGAACTCGTCGTCGACAATACCCAGCAGGCGTCGCTCGACATGGTGATGCCGGTGGCGCGCATCAAGGGCGAGCCGATGACCGACCTGCCGGCGGATTTGTTTATCCCGCCCGACGCACTGTCGATCATCCTGGACGAATTCGAAGGCCCGCTCGACCTGCTGCTCTACCTGATTCGCCGGCACTCGCTGGACATCCTGAATATCCCGATGGCGGACCTCACTCGCCAGTACATGACCTACGTCGAAGCCATGACCGAAGGCCGCCTGGAACTGGCGGCCGAGTACCTGCTGATGGCGGCGCTGTTAATTGAGATCAAGTCGCGCATGCTGCTGCCGCGTCCGCCGCGCGAGAGCGAGGCCGAGCCAGACGACCCGCGCGCGGAACTGGTGCGGCGACTGCTTGAATACGAACAGATGAAGGCGGCCGCGCAGGCGATCGACCAGCATCCGCGCAGGGAACGTGATTTCTCGGTGGTCGACGTGATGATCGAGCAATCGCTGGTGGCTCGCGTGCCGACCGTGCTGGTCGCCGACCTTACCGAGGCCTGGCGGGTGATCCTGAATCGTGCGCGGGCAACCCAGCGGCATCGCATCTCCCGCGAAGAACTGTCGGTTCGCGCGCACATGTCGCGCATCCTGCGGCATCTGAATGGACTGGGATTCGTGCGCTTTGATGAACTGTTCAAGCCTGAAGAAGGTGTCGCGGTGGTGGTGGTGAGTTTCCTGGCGGTACTGGAACTGGCGCGCGAGGCGCTCATCGAGATTACCCAGGGCGCGGCCTTTGAGCCGATCTACGTGAAGCTGCGCGAAGCCGTGCCCCCCACGCTCGAGCCATCGATTTGATTGACCGGCGGGATGACAACCCCTTTCATCCCGCCGCCGTTCTCGCCCTCTCCGCCGGGGAGGGTGGGTGCAGGGGAACCAGCGCATCACCGCCAACAGGCCGTCGCAAATATGTCGAATGAACAAGTAAACCTGAACGAATCGCCCGCCGCATCCGACAATCAGTCTCCGCCTGAAACGGCGATGATCACGGTCGATGATGACCACGGCGCCGCCGCGCCCCCGCAGACCATCGAGATCGGTGATGCCAAGCGTGCGCTGGAAGCCGTGCTGATGGCGGCGTCGGAACCAATGGCGGTGAACGAACTCAGGCGCATTTTTGATGGCGAGGTGAGCGGCGATACGGTGCGCAATCTGCTTGAAGAACTGCGCGCCGACTGGGCCGGGCGAAGCGTCGAGCTGGCGGTGGTCGCCAGCGGTTACCGGTTCCGCGTCAAGCCTGAGTTCCAGAAGTATCTCGACAAGCTCTCCAGCGAAAAACCGCCGCGCTATTCGCGCGCCGTGCTGGAAACGCTGGCCATCATCACCTACCGGCAGCCGGTGACGCGCGGCGATATCGAAGACATTCGCGGCGTGCAGGTCTCGCCGCACATTCTCAAGACCCTGCAAGACCGCGGCTGGATCGACGAGATCGGCCACAAGGAGGTGGTCGGCCGTCCGGCGCTGTTTGGCACCACCCGGCACTTTCTCGACGATCTCAACCTGCGTTCGCTCGAGGAGTTGCCTCCTCTGCACGAATTGCAGGCGACGCTCGACATGACGCAAGCCGGCGCGGCACTGGCGGCCGGCACCGCACTTTCGTTGCCGGGCGTGGGGCTGCCGGGCGTGGCGCTGCCGGATGCCGAGTTGGGCGGGAGTAGGGACACGGCCGCGACCGACAGCGTATCGACGGGCGGTCAGCCGCCGGGTGCCGCACCGACGGCGATCGATACCCATTCAACGCTGCCGGCCGACACACCACCCCAATCGCCTGCCGGGGGATCCTCATCATGGTAAAACGCGTGGTTGTCACCGGCCTGAAAGCCCGTGGCTATGTCGATGGTCGCTACGTCGGCGAGGAGAAAAAGGAGCCGAACTCCGCCCGCGAGGAGGCGGTCCGTGGCCGCAAACGCCGGGGTAAATCCGCTGGGCCGATGGGTGCCGGCGCCGGCGCCGGCAAGCGCGGCAAGAAACGCGGGCCGGCCGTGGGCGGCGCGGTGACCGGGGACAATTTTGGCAACACCGTCGGCGGTAAGCGTGGCCGTCGCGGCAAGGCGCAGGGCCGTGGCACGCATGACGGTCAGGCCGTGCTGGGCAACAGCGCGGGCATCGGCGCCAGCAATGGCAACAGCTTTGGCCAGCCGCTGCTGCCACAGGGGTCGCCGCGCGGTCCGCGCGGCCAGCCACGTCCCCAGTCGCGCAAGAATACCGCGGGCAGGAAGACGCCATTTCGCAAAATGCCGATGGCCGCCGCACTGGTGCCCTCGCCCTCGCAAGTCGGTGACATGCGCCGGGTCGGCGAGGAAACCAAGTCCGGCCAGTTCGCCGAAGCACTGGCCGCCCAGGCCAATGTCAAGCGCGAGCGCCTGCACAAGGTGATGGCGCAATCGGGAATCGGCTCGCGGCGCGATATGGAGATCATGATTTCAACGGGCCGCGTCATGGTCAACGGCATCGTCGCCACCACCGGCACGCAAGTCTCGCCCGGCGATACGGTGCTGGTCGATCAGCGGCCGGTCAAGCTGAAGTTCAGCGAAGAGCTGCCGCGCATCCTGCTGTATCACAAGCCGGAAGGTGAGATCGTCACCACCAGTGATCCGGGCAACCGCATTACCGTCTTCGACAACCTGCCGCCGGTGGAAAACGGCAAGTGGATCGCCATCGGCCGCCTGGACATCAATACGTCGGGGCTGCTGATTTTTACCACTAACGGCGAACTCGCCAACCGCTTCATGCATCCACGCTATGAGGTCGAGCGCGAGTATGCGGTGCGAATCCTCGGCGAGCTCACCGATGTACAGACGCAGGCGCTGCTCAGCGGCGTGAACATCGACCTCAATGACGCCGATGACGAGGAAGACGAAGAGGATCTGGAGCCAAGCGCACCGGCCCGTTTCGATACCATCGAAAAACGCGGCGGAGAAGGCGCCAATCACTGGTATCACGTCACGATCAAGGAAGGCCGCAACCGCGAGGTCCGCAAGATGTTCGAGTCGCAGGGCCTCACCGTCTCGCGCCTGATTCGCACCCGCTTCGGCAAGATCGAACTGCCACCCCGGTTGTCACGCGGCAAACTGATGGAACTGTCGCCGGATCAGGTGCGCAGCATATTGGCCGGCGCCGGCATGAAAGATGAAGCCGACGCGGCCATACCGACCGGTCCACGCGGGCCTCGCGGCGCGAGTGGTTCACGGGTTCCGAAACCTCCCCGGGACGGCCAGGGCCGGCAAGGCGCGCGGCCGCCACGCGAAGGCAATGCCGGCGCGAACGCAGTCGGCAACCCGGGCAATCCCGACACGGCGGAACGGACGGAACGCGGCAATGAAGCCGCGCGGCCGCGCCGCAATCGTGGTGGCGGCAAAGGCGCGCGACGCGATCCGAATCTCGCCGTCGCGGGCAATGCCCCGGAGTTTGATGCATCCGTCGCGGGCAATGATGGCGCCGGAAACCGCGCCGATACGCGCGGCATTGCCCAGCCGGATTCCGCAGGTTCCCATGAGGCGAATGGCAACGACGTCGATGCGCGTGGAAATGCCGTCGTCCGACCAGCGGCCGAGCGCCCGCCGGGCGCAGGACCCAAGGGCCCTCGCGGCCGGCAGCGCCGCAATTTTCGCGGGCGCGGCGGACGCAATCGCGGCACCAAGGGCGGACCGGGTGAGGGCGGCAATGGACCGTCCGGCGGCGGTGACAGCGGTGGTTCTGCGGGTGGAAGTTCCGAAGGCGGCGGCAACACCGGCAACATCGGCGGCGAAGGAAATTCCTAAGCGGGCGAAGGGCAATTTGCCATGCGGACCAGTTCCTCGCGCGTCAGCAGAAACACCACCTCGTCGCCGGCGCTGACCTCTGCCCAGGTAAACGGCACTCCCGGAAAGGCGGCCTCGACGCCTTTGCGGTTGAAGCCGACTTCGACGACCAGCAGTCCGCCCTCATTGAGATGGTCGGACGCCGCCTTCAGTATCTGGCGCACATGGTCCAGTCCATCCGCGCCGCTGGCCAGCGCCAGCGCCGGTTCGCAGCGATATTCGTCGGGCAAGGCGGCCATCGATTCGCCCGTCACATAGGGAGGATTGGTGATGATGAGATCGTATTGCCGGCCGGCCAGCGAGGCCCACATGTCCGAGGCGATCAATGTCACGCGCTCGTTCAGGTCGTAGTCGGTGATGTTGCGTTTCGCGACCTCCAGGGCATCCTGGGAAATATCGGCCGCATCCACCTGTGCGTTGGGAAACACCAGTGCCGCCAGCACGGCCAGGCATCCGGATCCGGTGCAAAGATCGAGCACGGCGTGAACCGCGTCCGGATCAGCAAGCCACGGCGACAATTCCTCCTGCAGCAGCTCCGCGATGAATGAACGCGGCACCAGGGCGCGTTCATCGACATAGAACCGGAACGGCCCTAGCCACGCTTCATGGGTGAGGTAGGCGGCCGGGATGCGTTCTTCCGCACGCCGCCCGATGATGCGTTGAATCGCCGCTGACTCGGCGGCGGAAAGCCTGCGTTCCCACACGCCATCGAGTTCGTCGAGCGGCAAGTCCAGTGTATGCAGCACCAGGTAGACAGCCTCGTCAAAAGCGGTCGCCGAGCCGTGGCCAAAAAACAGGTTTGCATCGGCAAATGCGCATTCGGCAAACTCGACCGCTTCGCCAAGCGTGGACAGGGGCGGGGATGACTCAGCCATGGGCGATCAGCAGCTTTTCGAGGGTACGGACATAGATTTTGTGCAGCCGCTCGATGTCCGCGATCTCCACCTGCTCGTTCACCTGGTGAATGGTCGCGTTGATCGGCCCGAATTCGGCGATCTGGTCGCAGATGTCGGCGATGAAGCGGCCGTCGGAGGTGCCGCCGCCGGTCGACAGCTCCGGCGTGATGCCGCAAACCTCCCCGACCGCCGACGACAACGCATCAACCAGCTTGCCGTGCGGCGTGAAGAACGGCTTGCCGCCCAGTGTCCAGAAAATGTCGAAGTCCAGCGCATGTGAATTCAGGATGGCCTCGGCCCGGGATTGCAGGTTTTCCGGCGTACTGGCCGTGGCGAAGCGAATATTGAAATGGATCTCCACCGTGCCCGGGATCACGTTGAATGCGCCGGTGCCGCCAAAGATATTCGAGATCTGCAGCGTCGTTGCTGGAAAAGACTCGTTGCCTTTGTCCCAGACCGTCGTCGTCAGGTCCGCCATCGCCGGCGCGACCAGATGAATCGGGTTCCTCGCCAAATGGGGATAGGCAACGTGGCCCTGGACGCCCTTGACCACCAGGCGCGCGGAAAGTGATCCGCGTCGGCCGTTGCGAATGGTGTCGCCGAATTTCCGGGTCGATGACGGCTCGCCGACGATGGTGTAATCGATGCGTTCGCCACGGGCTTTCAGCCAGTCGACCACACGCACGGTGCCGTCCACCGCCCGTCCTTCTTCATCGCTGGTGATCAGCAGCGCAATTGATCCCGGATGGCCAGGGTACTGGCCCACGAATCTCTCCGCCGCGGTGACAAATGCGGCGACGCCGGTCTTCATGTCGGCGGCACCCCGGCCATACAGTTTGCCGTCGGCTTCCGTCGGGGCGAACGGATCGGTGTGCCATTTGTCCAGCGGGCCGGACGGCACTACATCGGTGTGGCCGGCCAGGCAAACGAGAGGTGCCGCCGCGCCGTGCCGGGCCCACAGATTGGATACGCCGTCCACGTTCAATCGTTGCACGCTGAAACCAAGCGGATGCAGCCGCGCGGCGATCAAATCCTGGCAACCTGCATCGTCGGGCGTGATGGATCGCCGCGCGATCAGGTCGCGGGCCAACGCAAGTGTTGCGGTCATGCTTTCAGAGGGTCTTGCGGTGCGGGGCCGATCGGCGCGCCATTGCGCTCGGCCAGCGTCGGCCCGACGCGATCCTCAATATATTTCTTCAATGCCGCCTTCAGGCCAAGCATGAAGAATACTTCGGTCATGATGAAAAGAGGCCCGATCACCAGCCCCATGATGTCGTCGGTAAACGCGGGTTTCATGCCCTCATACCGGTGACCGAGGAACTGAATCACCCAGCCGACCACAAACAGCAGGATCGCGAGTCCCATCACCAGGGGCGTTTGCCCGGTGCGGGCATTGATGTAAATGGCGATGAGATAGCAGACGAACAGGAACAGCAGCATGGCGGAGCCCAGCCCGCGATCCAGAACTAGGTAGTAAATCGACGCAACCGCCAGCGCGATGAGCGCGACATTGACGCCGCCGATGGCCCAGGGAACCAGCGCCAGCACCACGGAAAAAACGATTATCGGCACGCCGACAAAGTGGGTGGCGATATTGCGCCGGTCGCGGTGGTAGGCGGCGTACTGGGTGATTTGTTGTTCGAGGCTGCGCATGGCAAGAAAGGCTCAATGAATGGGAAGCGCAGTTTAACAGGCGTCCCCGGCGGCATGTCGCAAAGTCGACAAACTCAAGCACTGGCGCGGCGTTTCAGGCGAAAACACCTGGAATGCCGCGCCAGTGCTT
>JBDTSU010000149.1:0-8714 GCA_039930965.1 Betaproteobacteria bacterium | reverse complement strand
CCGCCAGCGCCGCCAGATCGAAATTCCGCTCGAGTCCGGTGAGGCATTCGACATCGTCGCGGCGACCATTCGCGAATTGCCGCGCACCGAGGATGTCGAAAGTGCCCGCGACAGCCTGCAGGTGCGCGCCAAGGTGAAACGCATCAACCCCTACCGCAAGAATCCCGGCCACGCCATGTTTAACTGGTACGACAGCCAGCGCGATCAGATCCTGGCGACCGTGACACCCGGAGACTGTGCGGGCAGCGTCACGCTGATCTGCGAGCCGGAAGGCGGCGCCTGGGGAGACTGGCTGACGGTCGACGACGCGACCAACTTCGAGAACGCCGAGGCGATCGCCCGGGCCATCACCCGCCGCGTCGCCGAACGCCGCCGCAGCGAACAGGAAACCGCCAAGCTGACGGTCACCGAGAAGGAACTGACCGTCGCCAAGCTCAGCCTGCTGCACGCGCAGGTCGAGCCGCACTTCCTGTACAACACGCTGGCCAGCGCGCAGGTCCTGACGCGCACGGACCCTGCGCGCGCCGACGAGATGCTCGGCAACCTGATCACCTATTTGCGGTATTCCCTGCCGCGCACCGAGGATTCGCTCTCGACCCTGGGCGTGGAGCTGGAACGCGCGCGGGCCTATCTCGAAATCCTCAAAATCCGCATGGGTGCGCGCCTGGCGCTGCAGATCGAAGTGCCGGAGCCGCTCAAGGCCGTGCCGTTCCCGCCGATGATGCTGCAAACGCTGGTCGAGAACGCCATCAAGCACGGGCTGGAGCCCAAGTCCGGCGGCGGCACCGTGTGGATTCTGGCGCGCAGCCACGACAATGCCATCGCCGTCACCGTTGCCGACGACGGGCGCGGGTTCAGCGCGGAAGGCGGCGGCACCGGTATCGGCCTGAAGAATGTCCGGGAACGCCTGCGCCTCGCCTACGGCGGCGCCGCGTCCTTCGCCATCGTGGCGAATTTTCCGACGGGTGTGGCCGCGACCATCACCGTGCCGGCCACGGAAACGAAAGGTGCTGAAAATGCTTAAGTGTGTGATTGCCGAAGACGAAGAACTGCTGCGCAAGTCGCTGGTGGAAATGCTGCGCGATGTGTGGCCGGAATTGGACATTGTTGCCGAGTGCGAAGACGGCGGCGCCGCCCTGGAAGCGATTGCCGCGCAACAGCCCGATGTGGCCTTCCTTGATATCCGCATGCCGGGCCTGACCGGACTCGAGGTCGCCGCGGCGATGGCCGAGTCCAGCCCGAAGACCCAGATCGTGTTTGTCACCGCCTATAACCAGTACGCGATCGACGCGTTCGAAAAGGGTGCGGTGGACTACCTGCTCAAACCGATCGCGCGCGAACGGCTGGCCAGTACCGTGCAGCGGCTGCAGGCACGTGCTGTGAGCGGCGAGTCCGACACAAGCGCGCTGTCGGCTCTTGTGCAGCAGTTGAGCGCCAACCTGCCGCGAACCAGCTCCACGCCGCCATTGGTCTGGATCACCGCCAGCGCCGGCAAGGAAACGCGCCTCATCATGGTCGAGGACGTCGCCTATTTCCAGTCGGACAATAAATACACGGTGGTGATGACCGCGCAAGGCGAATCGCTGGTGCGCAAGCCGCTGCGCGAGTTGCTGGACGTGCTCGACCCGGCGATGTTCAAACAGATCCATCGCGCCACCATCGTCAACCTGAAAGCCATTTCATCGATCGTCCGCGACGACACCGGCAAAGGCATCGTCAAGCTCAAGACCCGGCCGGAGACGCTCACGGTGAGCCTGTCGTTCATGCCGCTGTTCCGCAATATGTGAATTGAGGTCCAGAACAAGCCGGCGTCGTGGCGGGTCGAAGTGTGTGCACTTGCCCGATTGATCCAGTCAAATCATTGCGTCACTATTGCGACAGGTCGCGCATGAATGAAAAGATGGTGTCCTCGTCGATTCAAAAACATGCTGTACGCGTTTGGAACTATACCCGACAGAACTTTGCGTGCAGGTTCGCAGAAAGTTATGGCAGTGACTGCCCCGATCGTTTCCTGATTGCCGCGATGTCGGCCGCAGTAACTTCACCCGAGCTGTTGAGATCGTAGCGGAAGTTAGACGAATTGGCGGCCTGTCCCGATCGCGCTTTCACACTCCCGACGTCTCCGGCGACAGCGGCGCGGGAACTGTCGACATCACCAAGCAAGAAGCCGATTGATACTGAGGCATCAAATGCGGTACCGTTGATGCCGGTGAGCGAAACCGTGGTGCGGCTTTGATTCGGAATACCGGTCAGTGTTACCAACACGTTGTTTCCGGATGTCGAGGTGACAACATTTCCAAGTGTTGTCGCCGGCGTCCCGGTTGCCGTAATCGGATTGTTGAATTTAAAAACAATCGTGTGTCCGGTCCCGATGGCGCGTGGCTCGACCGTCACGGCGCCATTTAATGCCTGCGTCGCGTCCAGTGGAAGGTCAAACGCGCCTAGTGCGCCATGGTTCTTGCGCGACACCACTCCCATCAGCGCCAATGCGGGTGGGACGGTGGGCACATACTCGTATGCACCAATATCGTAGGCACTGCCTTGTGGGCGGCTAGTGTCGGCAAGGTCGTTAGTTATCAGGGGATATGCTTCGCCCGCGTCGATTGCCGGACTGCCCACGGCGAGTGTAAAGTCTTGCAGCGCATAGTTGGTGAACACCGTTGCCAGCACCGTCGCCGGTGCTGGCGCCAGAGAATTTATGTCTTGTCCGGTCTGCTGGCGCCAGGATGTGAGCGACACCAAATTGCCCGCGGTGTCCTCAAACTTGGTGACGATATTGTGGTCGCTGGTGAAAGCTGCGCTGAAACTGGCGGTATCGATGGCGATGCTGTCATTTCCACCGAGGTGAATGAGAATGTTGTTACGCACGGTGTTGCCGATGCTGCCTGCGCGGAATGACAACACGTGCTGCGCCCCGCTCGGCATCACAATAGTATTGTTAATATACAGATTGTCCTTGCAGCCAAAATAAGGATTTCCTTCGCCGTCGTCCCAATTCGCAATGCCCTGCGCAGTGTTTCCAAACAGCAAGTTATTGGAGATTCGCGAGTTTCGGATCGCGGCAAAATTCAGTGCGCCACCGCCACCGGCGCCGTTGCCATAGATGATGTTCCCATCAACTATGGCGCCAGATATGATGCCGTCTGCCCCGGGTTGGTTCGGATCGCTCGCTGACGCCGGGTCGGCATTTATTTGTATGCCCGCCTGGACATTATCATGCGAGATGTTGCGTCGAATCGTCGGATTGTCAGCGCTATTGGCCACATAAATGCCGTGCTGGCCCTTTGATCCATACGTTTCATTTCCCTCGACCAGAACATTTTCCGCATAAGAGGTGGTTATTCCCACCCACCCAGCATTGCTCACTCTATTGTTGAGCACCTGCACGTCGAATACACGGTCATCCGAGACGCCACTGACCCGAATGCCACGAGACAATACGGAATTATTCATTGCGCCAATTTCAACCACAAATCCATCAATGGTCACGTAACTAGACAATACGCTTATGCCGGTAAAACGCCCGTCATATGCCTCATAGCCAATGATCCGGGCGGCGCTGCCCTGTGCCTTGATGATATAGCGAGCTGCCGGAGAGCCGCCGCTCTTGATCATGTGAAACGGAGAGTAGATTCCGTCGAGCACAATGATGGTGTTGCCGGGCTGGAAAGACGTGGAATCGACGGCAAATTGAATATTGCGCCAAGGGTTGCCTGCGGCGCCGGTACCAGTCGAATCACTGCCGGTGGGGGACACATAGAGTGTCGCACAGGCGGCATTCAAACTGATGATGGACAGCACAATGGCAGCGAAATAATGGAGTGCTTTTGCTTTGGACATGCTTACGCTCCCGGGCAACCATAATTTTGGCTACCGGCAATCACCGCATTGATCCGGCAGCGAGCAGAAATACTTCCATCCGATTGCCGAAATGCATACATTTTTCACAAAGCGCTTCGGTGGAAAATCTGGTCATGTCCGTCGAAACCGCAATTGGGACACGCAAGACTTCTCGTCTATCTGATAAAACTCTATCATTATCGCAAGGACAATGTCGTATAGGAATCATAGTTTAGAATTTCATTTCCAGATTCGCCCGCACATGCATGCTTGATGGAAAGGTGCTGGTGCGCCGCAGGCTGCCGGTCTCGTCGACGTAGCTCGACTCGTTGGCGTAGTCCTGGCGCAACACATTGGCCAGGGTGAGGCGGAACTGGGTCTTCGGCGTGTATTTCCACAGCGCATATATATCGAGCTCGCGTCGGGCGGTCAGGTACTGCCCCTGGTTCGTTGAGATGCGCACCGGGCCGCCGCTCTTGAAACTGTAGCTGCCGCCAGCGGTGACGTCGCCGCCCTTCATGCGGTAATCGAGGCCGATGGTGGCGCTGAACGGCGTTTGCTGGTCCAGGCGATTGTGGGGGCCGGGAACCGAAGCCACCGTCGACCAGTTACGGTTGAGGTTCAGGCGGAAATCGATCGGCGGCGCGGCTTTGTAAAGCGACTGCACCGGAAACTTGGCATCGAACTCCAGGCTGCGCGTGGACGCGTTGCCGTCGTTGATCGGCGTCGACACCCAGCGCTCGTTGATGAACACCAGCCCCCTCCGGTTGAAGTCGGTAATGCGCCGCATCGAGCCGCTGACACTCATCATCGCGCCTTGTCCCCAGAAATGCTCGTAGGCGGCATCGATGCCGGTGGCCAGTTCCGGGCGCAGGTGGGGATTGCCCTGGTAGTCGGGATCGGTGGGGCTGTTGTTGGTGGAGGTGAAGCGTCGCGGAATCAGGCTTGCCGTCGCTGGCGCCTTGTAGGTTCGCGTCAGGGCGAAGCGGACCTGGCGGCCGGACTTGTCGGGAAATTTCCACAGCGTCTGGAACAGCGGGCTCAGCACTCTGGAGTGGTTGTGGACTTCGCTGAAGGTGTTGCCTTCGCTCCGGGTATCGAGCGCTTCCCAGCGCACGCCGACGTACACCGACCAGTCCTTGGTGACGCTCCACTCATCCTGCGCGAACAGCGCCAGCCGCGAGACATCGGCCGAAAAGTCCTCATAACTGACGACCGGAATCACACCGGGCAGCGCCTTGTCGTGCTGGTCGCGGGTCTCGGTGCGTTTGCTGATGCCGCCGTCCCAGCCGGTCACCAACGCGTGGCCTTCGACATAGGGCGTGGAAAATTTTCCGGCGAAGGTGGCGCCATTGTCCTTCGCCGATGAAAGCACGCGGCTCTCCAGGTTCTTCACGCTGGCGAGGGTATAGCCCTGCTGGAAGAAATCGATATTGCGCTCGCTGCCGGTGACGCCGAATTTCAAGTCGAGCTTGGCGCCATCGGCCAGTTTGCGGACCCAGTTGACGTCATTGCGCAGGAGCGTGTTTTCATTCTCGCTCCGGGTCAGGCTGAGCGGATAGGGAACGGCCGCCCCCACCATCACCCGGTAGCGGCGGTCGCCGTTGTTCACTGCGCGGTTGACATTCAGGAAAGACTGCGAAGTCAGCGTGTCGCCGTTGTCGAATGTCCAGTTCAGGCGCGGCGACAATCCCGCGCCGTCGTACCTGCCGTCGGTCCGGTTGGTGGTGGCGCGGTAGAGATTGTTTGCACCCGTGGCGTCGGTGCCGAATTCCTCGCCGGACGAGGTCACGTCAAAATCGCTGTGAACATAGAAGCCGCCCAGTGAATACGAGAACCTGCCGTCCTTGTCGGACACTTGCACGTTGACGCTGGGCGCGCGGTAGCCGCGGCCGCTGGCCACGCCGATTTTCAATTCGCGTTGCGCGATCGAGACTTTCTTCTTGAGGATGATGTTGATGGTGCCGGCGATGGACTGCGTGCTGAACTCGGCCGTCGCGGCGCGCAGGATTTCGATTCTCTCCACCATCCCCGGCGATAGTGTGTCGAGCTGAAAGCCCGGTGGAGCGCGTTCGCCATTGAGCAGGATCTGCGTGTAGCCGCTGCCCAGGCCGCGCATACGAATGCTGTCCCCGGTGACAGTAATGCCCGGCAGGCGCTTCAGGACATCGATCAACTGGGTATCGCCATACTTGCCGATCTCCTCTTCGGTCACGATGATCTTGGTCGCGGTGTCTTCGCGCCGGGCATCATAGTTGTCCTGGGAGCTCTTGACGTCAATCTTGTCGACTTTCTGCACGGGCGTCGTGGGTTCGGCCGATTGCGTGGCGAGCGGGGCATCGGCGGCGAATGCGCCGCCGGGCGTCATGCTCGCGAGGACGGCGCCCAGGATGAAGATTGAAATGAATTTAACTGGAGATGTCCGGAGTAGGCGAGGGCACATGGAAGCGATGCGGCGGAGATATTGTTGAGATAGTTTTTGAATCCGAGGGCAGGCGCCTGTCTCGGCCGATGTCACGTCGCCGCAGGAAGCGAACCCTAGCATAGATGCGCCTCCCGGGCCATTTTGCCTCGCGCGACCGCACCAGGGCTGGAGTTTGCTATCGAAAGACTTCCAACAACCACCGTTCGTGCTGAGCCTGTCGAAGCACGTATGAGCTAAGTAATTGAATCAGCATGGCCCGCTATGCCCTTCGACATCTCAGAGTCTGCCCCAGCGTGCTTGAAGCCGAGGGCGAACGGGAGTCGGGTGTCGAGAAGATCCCATCGGCAACAAAGGAAACTCACGCTGTCGCGATCAGGCGCGGTCGACCCAGCCCGGATTTTCGCGGGCGTGCAGCAGATAGAGCTGCTCGACTTTCTGCCGCGCCCACGGCGTCCGGCGCAGGAATGTCAGGCTCGATTTGACACTCGGGTCGTGGGTGAAGCAGCGTACCGGTACCGCCGCCGCCATGGCCTCCCAGCTGAGGGTCTCGGACAATCGCGTGACGATGGTCTCGAGCGTGATGCCCTCGAGGGACGCAATAGGGGGCGGCTTGTGCATGGCGGTCATTGGTGCGCGTGATGGCGAAGTCCAGACTCTACCGCGTGTCCGATCACCATGGCGCGGCCATCGCAAGGCGAGGCCGGCTACGGGCCGGGCGCTTACAATGACACACCCTACCTGCCGATACTTTTCCATGACGGAATCAGTCCGCCTCGCCAAACGCCTTGCCGAAATGGTTTCATGTTCCCGCCGTGAAGCGGAGCTCTATATCGAGGGCGGCTGGGTCACGGTGGATGGAATCGTCGTCCAGGAACCCCAGTTCCGCGTCTCGCGGCAGGTGGTCGCGCTCCACCCTGAGGCCACGCTTACGGCGGTTCAACCGATCACGATCCTGTATCACCAGCCGCCCGCACTCGCCGCCGAGAACACGCCGGCCGCGCTGCCGGGGTTTGCGATGGACAACCATGCGGCGGACGATCCATCCGGCATTCGTCCGCTCAAGCGGCACCTGACACGATTGACCCTGACCCTGCCGCTTGAGGCGGCGGCGAGCGGCATGCAGGTGTTCACCCAGGATTGGCGGGTGGTCAGGAAACTGGTCGAGGACGCGGCCACCGTCGAACAGGAGTATGTCGTCGACGTCACCGGCGATCCCGGTCCCCATGGACTGAAGCGGCTGAACCATGGGCTCAGATTCAACGGCCGGGCGCTACCGCCGGCCAAGGTCAGCTGGCAAAGCGAGACCCGCCTGCGTTTTGCCGTCAAGGGCGCGCAACCCGGACAGATCGCGCACATGTGTCAAAGCGTGGGCCTGCAGGCGCAGTCCCTGAAGCGCATCCGCATCGGCAGGATCTCGATGGCCCGGTTGCCGCCGGGCGAGTGGCGCTATCTGCCGGCGGACGAACGATTCTGATGGCGGACGTGCGCGGCGGACCGGCCAATGTCCGCGCACCATCGCCGATTACCAGCCCGGCAGCGACGGCTTGAGCACCATCAGCACCAGCGCCAGGACCGGCGCCAGCAGCGCGATAAGCCCCCATCGCTCCCATTGCCGGAAGTGACTCTCGAAGCGGGCCAACGCCGGCGCCGAGGAATCGCCGGCCTCGGCAAGTGCCCGTAGCGTGCGCTGCAACGGCGCGACCTTCCAGGCGAATACCAGGCCGGAAAGGGCGAACAGGACGATCGACCACAATATCCAGCCGGTCGCCAGGATCGGTAATTTCGCCTGCATCGATGCGCCGACGCCGGCGATGATGATGCCGGCAACGCCGGGCATCGTGAACCATCGGTCACTGCGGATGATGCTGTCGAAGGTCGACGCGATCAGCCGCCAATCCCGGCTGCGACGCGCGCGCGCGGCCCAGAACAGGCCGGTCGTAATATTGCCCAGGAATATGACGACGGCAACAATGTGTACCAGCTTCCAGATCAGGTAGCCCATGGTCGGCTTTCGGGATGAAGGAGACGGCCATTGTTTTCCGACGGACCGGCCGGCGGTTGAAATTGCGACGTAGCGCGTCGGAACCGGCGCCAGCTGCCCATATCGCGGGCCAGTCACCGGCGGTGGCGGCCGGCGGACGGGATGTGTCGAGGTTATGTCGAACGGAAGATAATTTCCTTCATGCGATTCAGCCGCGGTGACACCATCGGCACGGTCAGCATGGTGGAGGCAATGGCCATCAGCAACAGCGCGGTAAAGGTTTCGCTGGTGATGATCGCCATCGCAATCAGGAAAATCTCCGTGGTGCTCATGGTTTCGTGCATCGGATTCCCAGGTTGGTTGGCTCACGCGGATTATAGGGCTAGCCATTGCGCCGGAGCGGAACACGTTTGGTGGCCGAATCAATTGCTCAAGCGCTGGACAATGCGGTTGCGGAAACGTAGATTC
>JBDTSU010000148.1:0-8757 GCA_039930965.1 Betaproteobacteria bacterium | reverse complement strand
CTTCCCTGGTGCAGCGGTGCCGAAACGCCCGAACGCGATCAGACGCGAACGCTGGCCACCATCCATATCGATTACCGCGGTATCCGGCAGTCCTTCACGACCGAGAATACCAAGGTCGAGAATGCCGAGATCCGGATGACCTTGCGCGAAGGGCCGTTCGATAAACTGGATGGCACCTGGCGGTTCCAGGCGTTGTCGGATTCGGCGTGCAAGGTCTCGCTGGTACTCGATTACGGATTCGCCAATTCCCTGCTCGAAAAGGCGGTCGGCCCGGTGTTCGGCATGATCGCCAATACGATGATCGAGCGCTTCATCACGCGCGCGGAAGCCTTGTATGGGGACCCGGTATGAACACCGTGCGGGTGCGCGTGGCCTGGGGGACACCGGAAGCGCAAGAGGAAATTGAACTCGAACTGCCGGAGCCGGCAAGTGTGCAGATGGCAATCGATGCGGCGCGTGAATTGGCCGCAGAGATTGCCACCGAGTTGGCAAACGCGGCGGCGAACGTGGCGGGCGTGGGCGTGTGGGGCAAGCTACGCGCGCCGGATCACCCACTGCGCGACGGCGATCGTGTCGAGATCTACCGTGCCCTGCAAGCAGATCCCAAGGATGCACGCCGTGCGAAGGCGAAACGGTCGGTGGGGAAGACGGGGAAGATGTAGTTCGATTTCCATTTCATTGCGGCGGGAATGACAGCAGTTCTTATGGCAATGATCGGGAATTGGAATATCGGGAAAGAGGGCGAGCGGCGGTGATTGAGCAACGACCGAAAATCCCTCCCAGCCTCCCTTTTTTAAAGGGAGGAGTGCCTGGCGTTGGCTCGTGCCTATCTGTTGGTACTTTCCCTTTTCGCAGAGGGGGAGCGCCCGAGTGAAAGGCGTCACGCAAGAAATTCACCTCCTCCCTTTAGAAAAGGGAGGCCGGGAGGGAGAGCGAAGCGAGGGAGCAGTTCGGTTGTTCAGTTCCGCGATGAATCCAGCCGTAGGGTGCGCAATGCGCACCACTCGCATAGGTGAACTGGCGTTGGTGTGCATTGCGCACCCTACAATAAGCCGGAGCGCATTGCGCACCCTGCAATGCGGCACGCCACGCCTACCTTGCCGTGAAGCCGCGCCCGCTTATTTCTTCCCAATCACCTCAAACCGCAACCCGACCCAGTCGCTCCCCTTGCGCAGCACGCGATTGATGCGGACGCGGAAATTGATGGTCTTGGTCGGCAGGCTGAAAATGTTTTTCAGGCCGAAGTCGCCGCTTGGCAGCACCAGGATGTCGGATTTGCCTTCCTGGTCGCGCCCGGGCAGGTACATGGCCAAAACCGGCGGGCTGGCGGCATCGGGCATGGCATCGCGGGCGTGGCTGTAGCGATACAGCGTCACCGGCAGCGGACGGTAGGAGAGTATTTCCACGCCCAGCAGCGTTTCGCCCACGGTGCGCTGGGTCAGCTTGCGTACGATCACGCCGATCAGGTAATGGGCGAAGCCGTCGGGCCTGACCGCGAGCAACTGCCCGACGCTGATGCGCTCGCCGGTGACGCGATCGACCATCAGTCCCACGCCCTTCGAACTCATGTCATGGACCTTCCAGCGGGTCCAGCGCGTATCGGTGGCCGGCACGTCCGCGGATGACGCCGGGTCACGCGGCATCTCGAGGCTGAGTTCGAGTTCGCCAAAGTGCTGCGCGTCGCCTTCTGGGGCCGACGCATCCAGGGCGCCCGGATTGGGCGCCGCCTGGGCGGTTTCGCCGCTCACCACCATTCGTGCATCTTCAAAGCCGAGCCTGACCTCGGCCACCAGGTTTTCGACCGGCTTGCGTTCTTCGATGCGCGATGCGCTGGCCTGCAGCAAGGTCGTGTAGAGGCGCTCGATGGTCGACAGCAGCGCGACGTGTTCTTCCATCGAGAATGTGTTGGGCGCACCGCGCCCGAAATACGGATTGCCGGTGCGAAGCTGGGTGCGAACCGCCTCGACCTGGTCCTTCAGGCCTTCCAGGCGCACGTAGCGATAGGAGGGCTTGGCGGTGTTGCCGGTCACCAGTTGCATGCCCGCCATGAGTTCGAGATCGACGTACAAGGCATGCGAGCGCTGTGAGTAGGTCTCGTCGAGCGCGTATTCGGGCGTCCACTCGGCCAGCCAGCCGTCGGCGATCTCGATTTGCGCCATGGAGAGGCTGCCGGTATTCAGGACTTCCAGCATCAGCGCGCGCAGATACAGCGACAGCGCGGTGATTTTGTAATGTGCCTCGTCGGCAAATAGCGTCACCGGGTTGGTGGCGAAGCCGAATCCCTGGGCGTCGGCGAATTTGTACAGCGCATGCAGGTCCGGCCAGATGGTCGGCTTGACTGGTTCATGGCGAAAGAAACACCATTTGATGGCCGCGCAATGGTGATAGAGGGCGAACGCAACAATGCGCTGCAGCAGCGGATCGGTATCGCCCATGGTCCATTCGCCGCGGCGTTCTACCAGGGACTCGAGGGTCTTTGCCGCAACGCTGTGCATGACGTTCATGTCGCGCGCGAACTGCACCGCTTCGGTCTTGCCGGCCGCGGCGAAGAACCAGCGCTTGTCGGCCTGAATGACCGGGTAGATGCTGTTTTCGAATACCACCAGGCGGTGCACGGCATCGGCCGAGATCGGCGCCGGCACGTCGGCAAAATTCTTGATGGTGCTGATCAGCCGCACGCGTTGATCGCGGTTCTGCAGCGAGGTGATATTGAGCACCGCCGAATTTGACATCGGATCGCGATCGTCGCGGTCGTTGAAAACGCCGGTCTGCATGATGTCAGGCTGCCCCGGCCGACGCCGACAGGCGGGCCGTGATCGATTCAAAGTCAGCGCGGCTGACGCCATTGTCGTCTAGCAGCGCCAGGCGCAGATCGGACATCAGCGCCTCCGAGGTAAAGTCCATGGGCGCATTGAGCCAGTTTTCGGCGATCGGGTCAAAGCGCGTTTCGCCCGCCAGCAGCGGGCTGCCGCCGGCCGCGAACAAGGGGCTGCCCGGGTCGAGTTCATGCCCGATATGCCGCACTTTCGGCCACGCCGGCGTGTGGCTGAACAGGACGTGGAACTTGCCGGCCATGGCGGTGAATTCCGCCACCATGTTCTCCAGGCGGAAGATCTCGAATTGTGCCAGCCAGTAGCGGATTTCCTGCGGGCGTTCCTCGACGGCGAAGGTCAGCAACTCGCTGGCCTTGTCGCGGCCGTTACCCTTGTCGGCTTCCTCGTAATAGAAACGCGCCGCGTTGATGACCGAATCGGCATCGTCGATCGAGACCGTGTTGGTCTTCAACTCGGGGTAGCGTTCGTGCATGTACTGCAGGCGGCGGACGCGGTCCTCGGGCAGCTTCTCGTCCATGCCGACCAGGAAATCGACTGTGGTGGCCGGACGCGAATCGACTTCAAATTGCGCCGGGGTGTCATCGAAAATGACCGGGGCATCGATCTGGTGGTGCGCCGGCGTCATGGTTTCGACGGCCGCGCTGCCGGATGTGACATCGACATTTTCAAATTCGGCGACATCGTTGGCGACGGTGCGCGTGGTGCGCGTGAAGGCCTCGCGCGCGGTCTGTTCCGCGGCGCTGGTATCCTCGACCTGCTGTTCGGCCCAGTCGGAAAATCCCGAGTCGCGCGCATTGGCCTGGCGTTTGCGTCGCGGGAGTGCCGCAGGTGTTTCCACCGCCTCACCGTCCGCAACGGCCGCCGGCATGACGCTATCGCGCGCCCTTTCCTTGCCGCGCCGCGACCACATCCAGGCGGCCATCAGCAGCAACAATCCCACGACGACTCCACCGCCGACCAGCAGCGAGGTATCGCTTGCCGCGGTTTCGACGGGGGCGGGCTGCGCCGGCGCGGGCCTGTCCGCGGGCGGTGGCGTGGTGACGGGCTTCGGCGCCGGGGCGGCGGGAGGCGGCGGTGCCGTTGATGGCGCGGCCGCGATTGCCGGCGAGGGAGGAGTCGACGTGGCCGGCGGCGGGGCGGCCAGTGCCGCCGGCGGGGCAACGACAGGTACTTTAGGTGAGGTAGCCGCCGGCACGGCAGGCACGACAGCGGGCACCGGGGAAGGCGCCACTTTCTGCACCGGTGCGGGCGCCAAAGATGCGGTGGCCGGCGCGGTGGCCAATTTCAATTGCATGTCGTTAATGCGTTGTTCGAGTTGCTTCACGGTATTGCGCAGCGAAAGCAGCGCCGATAACTGATCATCGGCATCGAGCATCAACAGCTTTTCCCGCAGGACGCGGCGTTGCTCTTCGGTCACATTGCGGCTGCGCGACAAATCGATATCGGCGTTTGACAGCCGCAGTTGAAAACCCTCGCTGCGCGCCGCGGTCTTGGCGGCGGGCGCCGGTTTGGCCGGGGCCACCACGGCGGGTGTCGACTTGCTGGCGGCGGGGGGGGCGGCCGTGGGCTCGGCCGGCGCGGTTGCTGCCTTTATGGGTGCGGGTGATGCGGCCGCGGGCGTGGTTGGCGATTTTGGCGCTGTCCGCGGGGAAGTTTTTTCCGTGACGGAAGCCTTGGCGGGTGCTTTCTTCGCGGCGGCGGGTGCGGCTGTCGATGCCGGCGACCGGGCCGGCGGCGCCACCACTGCGACGCGCGGCATGATGCCGGAAAGTGTCAGCAAATCCGGCAGGGCGAGCTGGCTGCCCGGTGTCAGCGGCTCGCCCTCGCCAACTTTGGCGAGGGCGGGATTGAGATCGCGCAGCACGGCGATGTATTGGCGCTGACGCGCGCGATTCCTCGGATGGATGCCTTTGGCCAGTTTGGTGATGGTATCGCCCGCGTATACGGTCCAGGTGCCCGAGGCGGGTACCACGGGTTGCAGGCGAACGGTGGGCGCGCCGGTCTTCGCCGGGCCGGCGGTGGCGGCTTTGCCTTCGGCAGGCGCGACCGACGTGGCGGAAAGCGGCGAAACCGGTAACGCGGTGAAAGGCGGCGGGTCGAGGAGCACCGTGAATTCGCGATCGACGATGGGCTCGCCGGGGCAACCGATCCGCAACGAGAAGCGTGCCACCGGTTCGCTGAAGGCCGTGCGGCTGCGAACCTGCAGGTAGCGCGTGTTGCGCAGCTCCACCATGGTCAGAATCAGGTCGCTGGCGCGCAACGCATTTTCGCGGCGGTCGCCATCGATGACCGACTGGCAAATCGCGCTGCTGACCGTTTCCGTCGAGGCGGCAAGCGCGATGCGCAGGTTCAATGGCTCGCCGAGGAAAGAGCGCACGTCAACGTCGCGCAACACCGGGTCCTGCGCGTTGGCCGGCGGCAATGCGAAGAGGGAGATGGCGACGATGCCGCCAAAAACCGTTGCGTCACGCATGCGGCAGTGAATCAATGCATGAATGCAACGGTGCATGAATCAGGCTTTACATGATGCGGCGGCGGTAGCCCGTACCTTGACGATTTCGGCTTCGCGTTCTTCATCGCTCATGATGGCGATTTCGCCCTTGTCGTTGGTGCGCCGGATCGGCCGGCCGCTCTCCAGGTCGCGCAATGCCGATTGCGCCAGCTTGCAGTTCTCGCTGGCGGTCTCGTCTTTCTTGCGGACTTCTTCCGCCTTCTTGGCGCTCTCCGCGGCGTCGGTGCGGCGCTTGTCATAGGCTTTGGCGCGATCATCCAGCCCCTGCGCGGGTGCCGGCGCGGTCGACGCCGCGGCGTTGCCGGTTTCGACCTTTTTTGCTTCGGTCTTGGTCGCCCCGGGCGGCGGCGGCGTATCGGTGTATTGAACCTTGCCGTCCTTGTCGACCCACTTGTAGACCTGGGCGGCCACGGTGGCAGTCGCCAGCAAGATGGCGATGGCAATGAACAACTGGATTGGAGATTTCATGTTGACGGCTCCTCGTTACAAATTCTGATGATTACCACTTGACCGGCGGCAATGCCGTTTGCTTGATCGACAATGCGCACAACGCCACGACTTCCTTCGCATGGATGAGGGTGGCATCGCTGTCGAATTCCCGCGCTGCCGCCCGGGCTTTGTTCAAGTGCTCGACCGCGGCGGTCCACAGCGCGCGCTTGATACGTGCCTCGATGACGCTCTGCTCGGCGGCTTTCAATGCGGAATCCGCTTCCGCGGTCAATTCCGTGGGCCGCGCGACCGGTGCGACGACTGCCGGCTTGACCGGTTCCGGCTTGGGCGCTTCCGGTGCGACACATCCGCCGACAAGTCCCAGCAGTCCCATCGTTGCCGCCGCCATGCCGGCCCCCTTGATGAATCCTTTCCCGCTTGCCGTTCGATCGGGCAAAACAGCCAAAAGTATATTTATTGTCAACGGGTTAGCCCTAATACTTCGCCTAATTTCGCTAAGGTAATCGTAAATGCCCATGGCGTCAACTGAAAGAGGGGTATTGTGCGCCTGATTTTGAGGGGAATTCCGGCTCGCGTATAATGCCGATTTTGTCGGAGTCGAAAACGTGAAAGTCGTCAAAAAAGCCCTGACCTTCGATGATGTACTGCTGATTCCCGCGCATTCTGCCGTTCTTCCCCGCGACGTTTCCCTCCAGACCCGCCTCACTTCCCGCATCAGCCTGAATATCCCGCTGTTGTCCGCCGCGATGGATACGGTGACCGAATCGCGCCTGGCCATTGCGCTGGCACAGGAAGGCGGCATCGGCATCATTCACAAGAGCATGAGTCCGGAAGCGCAGGCGCTGGAAGTATCGAGGGTCAAGCGTTTCGAGAGCGGCGTGGTGAAAGACCCGATCACGGTCACCCCCGACATGAGCGTGCGCGAGGTGATCGCGCTGACTCGCAAATACAATATTTCCGGCCTGCCGGTGATCGACGGCAAGAAAGTGGTCGGCATCGTCACCAACCGCGATTTGCGCTTCGAGACCAAGCTCGACCAGCCTGTCCGCAATGTGATGACGGTAAAGACGCGGCTGGTGACGGTGAAAGAGGGCGCATCTCGCGAAGAGGCGTTGGCACTGATGCACAAGCACCGGCTGGAACGTGTGCTGGTGGTGAACAAGGCCTTTGAATTGCGCGGCCTCATCACCGTCAAGGACGTGTTGAAATCCAGCGAGCATCCGTTCGCCAGCAAGGACGACATGGGCCGGCTGCGGGTGGGCGCGGCGGTCGGTATCGGCGAAGGCACCGACAAGCGCGTTGAATTGCTGGTGGATGCCGGCGTCGACGTGCTGGTGGTCGATACCGCGCACGGCCATTCGAAGAACGTGCTCAACCGCGTCAAGTGGGTCAAGAAACATTTTCCGAATGTGGACGTGATCGGCGGCAATATCGCCACCGCGTCCGGCGCGCTGGCGTTGCTGGATCACGGCGCGGACTGCGTAAAGGTGGGCATCGGCCCCGGTTCGATCTGCACCACGCGCATTGTCGCCGGCGTCGGCGTGCCGCAAATCACCGCGATCGCTGATGTGACGGAGGCACTGGCCAAGCACGGCATTCCCTGTATCGCCGACGGCGGGATCCGCTTTTCGGGAGACATGGCCAAAGCCCTGGCGGCGGGCGCCTCCACGGTCATGCTCGGCGGCATGTTCGCCGGCACCGAAGAAGCCCCGGGCGAGACCGAACTGTTTCAGGGCCGCTCTTACAAAAGCTACCGCGGCATGGGCTCGGTGGCGGCCATGCAAAAAGGCTCGTCCGACCGCTATTTCCAGGACCCGCAGAACAATGCCGACAAGTTCGTCCCGGAGGGCGTGGAAGGCCGCGTGCCGTACAAAGGCAGCATGCTCGGCGTGGTGCATCAGTTGACCGGCGGCTTGCGCGCCAGCATGGGCTACCTGGGCTGCAAGACGATCGAGGAAATGCATCAGAACGCGCAGTTCGTCGAAATCACCTCTGCCGGTATTCGTGAATCGCACGTCCATGATGTGCAGATCACGAAGGAAGCACCGAATTATCGGGTGGATTGAATTCGGGGGCGGGCGAATTCAATTGAGAAATAAGGAAGCTCTGATTAAGTCCTTCGACAGGCTCAGGACGAACGGTAACTATTTGATTCCGTTCGTGGTGAGCTTGTCGAACCACATCCAAATTAGACTTGATCAGAGTTCCCCTAAAGTGGCTGTCATCCTGCAATTGTCGCCATTGATGGAACACCGCAAATCCCTCCCACCTTGCAGGCCGCGTGTCCCGCTGCATCGGGACACCGTTTCGCCGGCGCAAAGCTTGCTTCGCGAGTTCCCGGCTCAACCCTCCCTTTTGCAAAGGGAGGAATGCCCGCCGAAGGCTCGTGCCATTCGGCCGGTACCTCCCCCTTTGAAAAAGGGGGACCGAGGGGGATTTAAAGATGGTAGCGATGCGAAACCTTACCAGTGAAATTCGCCTAGAAAGAATCCTCGGGAGACCGCCTTGTTGAAACAGACTCGCCCAATTTCATGAGTAACCAAAAAAAATCCGCCCTATTGATCATCGACGTTCAGGTCGGCATCGCCCGCGGCAAGGACGCATATGCCGGCTGGCCGGCAATACTCGCCAACATCGTCAGCCTGATCGCCCGTGCCCGCTCGAGCGACTTGCCGGTGATTTTCATTCAGCACGACGGTGCCCCGGGACACCGGCTGGAACCGGGCACTGACGGCTGGGCATTGTGTCCCGAACTCGGCGTGCAACGCGTTGACAGGGTGATCCGCAAGACTGCCAGCGACGCGTTCTTTGACACGAGTCTGGAATCGACGTTGCGGGAGCGCGGCATCACGCACCTGATCGTCGCCGGCTGCATGACCGAATACTGCGTCGATACCACGGTGCGGCGCGCCGTCTCGCTGGGTTTTGATGTCACACTTGCCGCCGATGCCCACGGCACCT
>JBDTSU010000147.1:0-8760 GCA_039930965.1 Betaproteobacteria bacterium | reverse complement strand
GCGCCGCGCGGGGCCGCAACGCTTGCCGGCGTGTTGAGCTATGCCGGGAAGCCGTTCCCGGTGTGGGAACGCGGCGCGTGGCGCACCCGGCACGGCTGGCAGGACATACGCAAAGTTGACCTCGGCCCGCTTGGCCGGCGGCTAAGCGCCGTTTGCGACGTACCGGACTTGGCGCTGTTTCCGGATCGTTATTCCGGTGTCGCCGACGTGCGATTCCGCGCCGCCCTGGAGGTCGGCGCGCAGCACCTTGCGATCGCGCTGCTGGCAGCGTGCCGTCGGGCAGGATGGAAGTTCGCCGGTGAACGCTTCGCAAGTCACCTCGACGGCATGGCGACATGGTTCGACAGGTTTGGCGGCGAGACCGGCGGCATGACGGTCACGCTTTCCGGCCAGGCAAGAAATGGGACGCCGCTAAAGCTGCGCTGGCATGTTCTCGCACCCGGTAATTATGGCCCGGAGATACCCTGCATGGCGGCAATCCTGCTGGCGCGAAGACTTGCCGCTGGAACGGTAAATCAGGTTGGCGCAATGCCGTGCATGGGGCTCATTGCGCTTGATGAATTTGCGCCTGAATTTTCCAAATGGGGCATGCACACCGGAATCGAGGAGCTGTCGTGATGGACGCTTATCCGCTTTGGAAAACCGTGCATGTGCTGTCCGCCACTATCCTGCTCGGTACCGGCATCGGCATTGCCTTCTTCTGCTGGTTCGGCTCGCGCGACGCCATCCGGCGCGGCGACATCGGTGCGCTGCGAATGGTGCTGCGGTTCACGGTCGTCGCCGATGCGCTCTTCACCGCGCCGGCCGTGATCGTGCAATTCCTGAGCGGCGCGGTGCTGCTGCATTTGAGCGGCTGGTCATGGGCCAGTGCCTGGAGCATGACGGTCATGGTCTTATTCATCGCCGTCGGCGCCTGCTGGCTGCCGGTGGTGTGGATACAGGCGCGCCTGAAACGGTTTGCGTACCGGGCCTCGTCGATTGCGGGCCTGCCACGCGCCTTCGGGCGCCTGTTCCGGGCCTGGCTACTGTTGGGCCCGCCGGCATTCGCGTGCGTGGTCGCGCTGGTCTACCTGATGGTGGCCAAGCCGCTGGCGGTGATGTGATGATGCATTGCCGGCGCCGGCCGGTTCGATGCCACCCATGTCGCGCGGGCGCACACAAGGTTGCCAGGAGCGCTGAATGCCCGAGGCGGTGCTACAGTTCGTGCAACGATCCGCGCATCGATGAACCCCGAAAGTGTCGTTCCATGAGCCGACTCACGATTTCCGACCTGGACACGCCGGCGTTGCTGCTTGAGCGCGGCCGCATGGACAAAAACATCGCGCGCATGCGTGAACAGATCGCGCGGCTGAAGGTCGGATTTCGTCCGCATGTCAAGACCGCCAAATGCGTCGAGGCGGCGCTGGCCATGTCTAGCGGATCTCCGGGGCCGATCACGGTATCGACGTTGCGCGAGGCCGACTACTTTGCCGACCATGGCTTCACCGATATCCTTTATGCCGTCGGCATCGCACCTCACAAGCTGGTCCATGTTGCGGCGCTGCTGAAACGCGGTATCAAGCTCACCGTCATTCTCGACAGCCTCGATGCCGCGCAGCCGCTCGTACAGGCGGCCGGCGGATTTCCGGCGCCACTTCACGCGCTGATCGAAATTGACTGCGACGGACATCGCGCCGGGGTGTTGCCGGAGAGCGACGAGTTGTTGACCCTGGCGAGCACGCTGGCCGCGGGCGGCATCGATGTCGCCGGCGTGATGACGCATGCCGGCGGCTCATACGATTGCCGCGGCGATGATGCGCTGCGCGCGATGGCCGAACAGGAGCGCGCGCGCACGGTGCGCGCCGCGCGACGATTGCGGGAGGCGGGACACCCGGCGCCGGTGGTCAGCGTCGGCTCGACGCCCACCGCGCTGTTCGCGCGGGACCTCGCCGGCGTGACCGAAGTGCGCGCGGGTGTGTTCTTGTTTTTCGACCTGGTGATGGCAGGGCTCGGCGTGTGCCGGGTGGACGATATTGCCTTGTCGGTGCTGACGACGGTCATCGGCCATCAACGCGACAAGGGCTGGACCATCGTCGATGCCGGCTGGATGGCGATGTCGCGCGATCGCGGCACCGCGGCGCAGCCGCTTGACCAGGGCTTCGGCCTGGTGTGCGATGCGAACGGCAATGCGCTGCCCGACTACATCATGGTGTCGGCCAACCAGGAGCACGGCATCATTGCGCAGCGCAACGGTTCGGCGGGCCCGGCGCTGGACCTGCCGGTCGGTGCGACATTGCGGATCCTGCCCAACCATGCCTGTGCGACCGCCGCGCAGCATACCCGTTACCACGTGCTCAACGACGATCGGACGATCGCGGAAGTGTGGGAGCGGATCAGCGGCTGGTGATCTGTTTGCGCGCATCGCTCGTATAGCCCGTATATCCACCCGGTCCGGCGCGCATCGCGCGATTCACGCCGGCACGTTGCTTGTTAGCCACTGAGAGGCACCCGCCATGACTCGACATTTTGCCGGCCTGCTGGCGTCTACGATGCTGGCCGCGATCACGGCCTGTTCCACGCCGCCGCCACCCGCACTTGATCTGTCGCTTTCGCATCTCTCGAAGCAAGACCGTTTCATGGTCACGCTGGTGCCGCCGGAAGGCGACATTGGCGTACAGCAGTTCCAGACCTGGCAGATCAGGCTGGCCACGCCGGCGGGCGTGCCGATTCCCCGGGCGCTGGTTTACCTGAACGGTGGTATGCCCGAGCATGGGCATGGCTTGCCGACGCGGCCGGCGGTGGCGCGGGAGATTGCGCCCGGAACGTACCTGCTGGAGGGGGTGAAGTTCAGCATGCCCGGCTGGTGGGAGCTCATCGTCGCCATCCAGGTGAATGGCATGGAAGACATGGCGTACTTCAACAAGATTGTTCCGGTGCCCGCGTCAGGCCGCTGAGGCGCGCATTCAATGGTTGCGGGAATCCATCAATTGCGATCGTTGCAGGGTGCTTGCGCCTTGGCCGCCACGGCCCTGATTCTCGTCATCGCCAATCCCGCCGCCGCGGCGGGCGACACGTGGAGCCCTGCCGAGTTGGCAGTGCTTGCGTCAATGCGCCTGAATCAGCTGCCACCCGTCACGCGCGACGCATCGAACGCGTACGAAGCCGATCCGGCCGCGGCGGCACTCGGCAGGCGCCTGTTCTTTGATACGCGTTTCAGCCGCAACCAGGCGGTCTCGTGCGCGACCTGCCACGACCCGGATCGGCAGTTTCAGGATGGCCGCCCGCAAGGACAGGCACTGGGTATTACGGCACGGCGGACGATGCCGGTGGCCGGCGCGGGATATGGCCCCTGGCTGTTCTGGGATGGGCGCAAGGACAGCCTCTGGTCGCAGGCGCTTGGGCCAATGGAAGATGCGCGGGAACACGGCGGTAACCGGTTGCGCCATGCACACCTGATGCAGGCGCACTATCGCGTCGAATATGAAAAGGTGTTCGGTGCGATGCCGGATATTTCAGGCCTGCCGCCGGATGCCGGGCCGCTGGGAACGCCACTCGAAAAAACCGCGTGGAACGTGCTGGCGCCGGCGGACCAGCAACGCGTCTCGCGGATATTCGCCAACATCGGCAAGGCCATCGCCGCGTTTGAAAAGACCCTGCGTCATGGCGAGTCGCGCTTTGACCGATACGTGGAGGCAGTACTTCGCGGTGCCGGCCCGGCGTCGCCGCTATCGGCGCCGGAAGTGAACGGGTTGCGCACCTTCATCGCCAAGGGCCAATGTGTCAGCTGTCATAACGGCCCGCTGTTTACCGATCATTTCTTTCACAGCACGCGCGTTCCGCCGCTTGACCCGGTGAAACCCGACCCGGGACGCGCGGCGGGTGCGGTCATGGTTCAGGAGGATCCGTTCAATTGCCTCGGGCCTTTCAGCGATGCGGGGCCGGCGCAATGCCCGGAACTTCGCTTCATGGTCATACACGATCCGGCACTGCGGCGGGCGTTCAAGACGCCAAGTCTGCGTGGGGTGGCGCTACGTCCGCCATACATGCATGCCGGTCAATTCGCGACGTTGACGGAGGTCATTCGCCACTACGTGAAGGCGCCCGAAACGGTGATTGTGGCGACCCGGAGCGGGCATTCGCACGGGCTTGGCTCGGAGTTGAATCCGCTAACGCTGTCTGAGCAGGAGATTGAGGAACTTGTTGCTTTTCTCGGGACGCTCTCGGGCTCGGTGATTGAAGACGTTAAGCGATGAGGAATGTCGGTGCCGGGTTTGGCAGGCCGCTACGTCTTCACTGACAAGTCGACACGCGTCACCCGTTGCCGCGCCGCGTAGACCAGGACGGCGATCACCGCCATGCACCAGACGATGACCGCGCCCGAGGGCAGGTCGAACAATGACGACAGCACCAGTCCCAGCGCATAGCCGAAGGCGGAGGTGGCATAGGCGGCGACCAGCCTTCGCGACTGAAACCTGCGCGTGGCGAGGGCGGGAATGATGAGCCCGGCGAACACCAGGTAGACGCCGACGAGTTGCACCGAGATCGTCACCGCGCAGGCGAACAGCACATAAAAGCCGGCACGTCCCAGCCGCTCGCGCGCGCCAAACCAGAGCGCCAGGATCACGCCATACACCAGCGACACCGGCAGCAGTGTCTTCAGATTGACCCAGAGGATCTGCCCGACCAGCAGGTCCTTGAGATGTTCGCCGCCATGCGGATTTCCGGCCAGCAGCAAGATGGCGGCGCTGGCGGCGAGCACGAACGAAACGCCGATGGTCGCCTCCTGTACATCGGGCCAGTGCTTCTCCGCCCAGGTGAGGACGATGGCGCCGGCGACCGCTGCCGACATCGCGATGCCCTGTGTGGCCCAGCCCTGCGCCTCCCAGCCGAACATGTCGGCGAGCATGATGCCGAGGCCCGCGATCTGCGCGATGGCCAGATCGATAAAGACGATCCCGCGCTGCAATACCTGGATGCCCAGCGGCACGTGGGTCGCTGTCACCAGCAGCCCGGCGAGCAGCGCCGGAATGAGGATGCTGAACTCGAGCGAAGAGGCAGTCATTTGGCCGCGGCCAGCAGGCGCTGGATGGTGTCGCCGAACAGGCCATACAGATCCTTCGCCTGGTCGTTGCCGCCGACCGTGTAAGCCAGCGTCACGGTGGGCAGCTTGGTGCGCTCGGACAACCAGGCCGCCGCTTTCGGATCGGCGTAAGCGGAACGCAGGATCATCTTCGCGGGTTCGCGCTGCAGCTTCGCGAGCAAGTCCGACAGGTGGCCGGTGGTCGGCGGTACGCCGGGCTTCGGCTCGAGGCTGGCGATGTCGCGCATCCCCAGCCAGCGCAACAGGTAGGAGAGATCCTTGTGATGCACGACCACGGCAACTCCCTTCAGCGGAGCCGCCTCGGCTTCCCAACGTTGAGTGGCCTCGCGCCACCTTTTCTGGAATGCGGTTGCGCGTGCCTTGTAGGTGTCGGCATTGGCGGCATCGAGCTGCGCAAGCCGCGCCGTCAAGGCCTCGCCGACCCGGGCGATGTTGCGCGGATCGAGGTGAATGTGCGGATTGCCGGCGGGATGGACGTCACCCTGTGAGCGGTCGAGCAATTTCGGCACGTCCATCTTGACGATCGAGTCCGCCGCCTCCAGGTAGCCGGGTTGTCCCGGCTGGATCTGGCGATTGCCCGATTGCGATAACAGCAGGGGAAGCCAGCCGATTTCCAGTTCGGCGCCGGTGCATACCAGCAGATCGGCATTGCGCGCCCGCGCGATCAGGCTGGGCCGCGCCTCGACGTGATGCACGTCCTGCATCGCCGTGGTCGCGGAACTGACCTTGACCTTGTCACCGCCAAGTTCCTGCGCCAATGCCGCCCACTCGGGCTCACAGGCGAATACGTTAAGCGCGGTGGCGGGCAACGCGGTGGTGAGGGTCAATGCGGCCGACAACGCGGAAAACAGGATACGAATATTGATCTTCATGTGGTCCTCAGAATTTGTGCGCGCCATGGGCGCCGAGACTGAAAATGTATTGCAGGACAATCTGGTTGTCGGTCACGTCCTGCCGCGACCTGTCCTGTCCGAACTGCAGACGAAAGCGGGTGAATTCGCTGGGGCTGTAATCGAACATCAGGCCAACGCGCGACGGGTTGTAATCCACCTGCTGCAAATTGCCGAAGTTGGCAGTGCCCACATTGACCGTGCCGCGATCGAGCCGGTCGACGCGCAATCCCATGCGCCACTGCGGCATGAACTGGTACACGCCCTGCAGGTACCAGCCTGACTGGGTGGTCGCGTAATCGCTGCCGATACCAGATGGCGGCAAACCGGCGATGCCGGCGACGTCGTAGGTCAGCGTGCCGCGTTCGCGGCGGCGGAAGTACTCACCCTGCAGCTTGAGACTGGTGCGGGTGGCATTGCCGCCGGGCGCGTACTTATAGACGAAATCGGCGCCGGCGACTGTGGTCTTGCCACTGAATGCATTGGTGACATCGGCACCCGAGGGATCGACATCGTTGACTTGCGCCTCGCGCGGCGAAGTCCGCAGCGCCGATAGCCCGAGCCGGTACGAATGGCTGTCACCGATGTCGCCGCCCAGGTGCGCGAACAGCGTGCCGGCGGCGGCACCGTTCTTGTTGCGGTTGCTGCCGGGCCGGTCCTTGCCGCGGCCGATTTCGCCGCCCAGTTCGATCAGCGTGTCGGTCGGCGCCAGCCATTTCAGTTGCAGGCCGTCGTCGGCGTAATTCTCGCCGGTCATGAAGGCGCGATAGACCAGCGGTGCATCGACGAAATCCCAGGCATGGCTGTGAATCTCGTTCTGGTAGCCGATGGCCGAAAAGAACCGGCCGCCTTTGAAGCTGAGCCCGTGGCCGAGGCCGACGGACTCGACGTACGCTTCCTCGACACCGACCGCATCGGCCGCATCGAATGAGAGCAGCAGCTTGCCGCGAAAATCCGGATCGATGTTGGCGGCAATCGCGAGTTCGGATTCGCGCAGGCTCAGGCCGCGCGTACCGGGCGCGAGCCCGTTGTTGGCCGGCACAAAACCGCTCACTGCGTAGCGGTCCGGATCACGGGAGAAATTGCCGTAGGCGCCGTTGAGCACCACCGAAATCGCCGGATTGAATGCGCCCTCGCCGGTGGCGCGCGCCGGTGTGGGCAGCGCAGCCGGCTCCGCCGTGTTTGTAGCCACCGGTTCCGGACGGCGCGCCGCCGCCTCAAGGCCCTGCAGGCGCTGTTCGAGTGCCTTGATCCGTGCTTCGTACCCTTCCTTCAACTGCCTGATTTGCGCGCGCACCTCGGCGAGCTCGGCATCGGCTGCGGCTTGTGCCGAGGTCGACATTCCCATCATTGCGGCCACCAGGGTCGCAACCATTCGTGTTTTTGAAGCCATGAAACTCTCCTGTGAAACAAAGCAGCCATTGCGCGGCGCCGGACCATGGACCGGACGTCGCGCGGCGGAATGTTATTTCAACGAGAGAGGGGGGGTGCCCGGGCAGAATAGACCGGGAGCGTTCGGGACGAAACGAGTGCCAGCGCGGTGAAGGCGATGACGACGATTTGTGGCGGCACCTGCAGCGCAGAATGCACGCTGGTCGGTCCGGCGCCGCTGACTTCGGCATAGACCAGGCATTTGTCGCAGCTCTTGGAATGCGGCAAGTGTTTTTGCGAACCCGTCGAACTGTCGTCGGACAGGTGCGACAGTCCATGAAACGTGGCGACTTGCTGTACGCCGAGCAGGCACAATACGGCCGCCACCGCAATCAAGCGGGCAATGATGGCGAATCGGAGGTGGCGCAGGGTGTGCATGGATATTTCCGGGAGAGCCAGAATATACAAGATTTTCGCCGCGCCCGGAACGGCGGACGGAAATCTGCCGGGGCGCGGCATAATGGCGTGACGCCATTGCCATCTCATCTGCATCTCGTCGGCGTCCCAATTCCATCCCCTCTGAGGTCATTCCATGTCACGTCCCATCCTCGACGAAGCACACATTCATCCGGCGATCCGCGAAAGGATTGCCACGCATCACGCCGATATCATCGAGGAAGTGCGCGCCGCGATGGCCGCGCACCTGGTCGTGGTGGTGGGCATGGCGCAGAATCCCGCGCCGAAAAAAGCGCGCAAAGCGCTCGATGATGCCGGCATCGCTCATCACTATCTCGAATACGGCAGCTACTTCAACACCTGGCGGCGGCGCAACGCACTCAAGATGTGGACCGGCTGGCCGACTTTTCCAATGGTGTTCGTCAAGGGAATGCTGGTGGGCGGGGCGGATGATCTGGTGAAACTGATGGCCAGCGGGGAATTGAAGAAGATGCTGGGGTGATGGAATTTCTAATAACCCTTGTGGTTGTTCGCGGGGATGACAGATTTCAGAGGTTTTGAGAAGTTCCCGATACGGCACGCGATCACCGGTGCGGCTCACAGGGCAAAAATGCCTGTAACGCCGCACCAGTGCTTGAGTTTGGCTCGAAGCAGAATCTCGGCACGTCTCAATCCACTTGTGCCGCCGCGTTCATGTAGCCGCAACCTGAATCGACATCGAGGCCTCCAGCGATTCGCCGGCCTTCAACCAGCGCGTGCCGGTACCGGTGACGCCGCTTGCCGCCAGCGCGAAGGCATTGTTGACATGTGTGACCGGCTCAATGGCGATAAAGCGGCGGCCGTCACCCGGTAGGAAACACACCACCTGGCTGCACGCGGCGCTGGCCGAAAGTTGCACGCGATGGGTCGGGTAGTCGAGGAAGGCGCGCCGGCTCCAGCCGGTGAAGCAGTTGTCGACGCGCC
>JBDTSU010000146.1:0-8784 GCA_039930965.1 Betaproteobacteria bacterium | reverse complement strand
CGCCTTTCCAGCCGATTACACCCGTTGATTTACCCACACTACTTCACGAAGACCCTTTTTTGTTTACGCGTGTCGTGGTCGCGAATCGGGTTCAGCGTATTGCGTCGGGTCAGCCTTAACGTGCGTTCTGGCGGCGTAAAATAGCCCGCAATGATCTCAACCCTCCGCCAGCCGATCGTGTTCGACGGAACCAGCAGTCCGGTAAAGTCCGCGCTGTTCCTCATCATCTGCATGGCGTGGATTCTGCCCGGCCTTATTGGGCATGATCCCTGGAAGCCCGACGAAGCGATCATCTTCGGCGTAATACACTCAATGCTGCAGGATGGCCATTGGCTGGTGCCCGCCATCGCCGGAACACCCGCATTCGACTATCCACCGCTCTACCACTGGACGGCGGCCTTACTTGCCTGGCTGCTTTCGCCGATGCTGCCCCTTCACGATGGCGCGCGCCTCGCCAGCGGCATGTTCATGGCCATCGCATTGTTTTACACGCACAAGACGGCCAAACGCCTGTTCGATGAGCGCGCCGGCCGTATCGCCGTCCTCCTGGTAATAGGCCAACTGGGCTTGCTCTGGCGCGGGCACCAGATGAATCCGGAACTGGCCGGACTCGCCGGACTGGCCATTGCGCTGTACGGCATGACGCGAATCCGCTCCGAGCCTTCCAAGGGCGGCATTACCACCGGTTTGGGCGCGGGCATCATCGCGCTGTCGACCGGCATCGTACCGGCCCTGGCGCCACTCTTTATCGCCCTCGTCACCATGGCCATCCTGGGCGAATGGCGCAACCGCACATACCGGGCCGGCATCGGCATTGCCGTTCTGGTGTCGCTGCCCTTCATGTTGGTATTTCCGGCGATCCTGCTATCTCAAATCACCGGACCGCTTACGCCATGGACCGAGACCATGCTCGGCATGCCGTGGCAGGATCTCGCCACTCGCCGCTGGCTCGACAACTTGCATTTCATCCGCATTCTTCCCTGGTACGCGCTGCCGGCATTGCCTTTTGCCATTTGGCTGTGGTCCAGGGACCGCGCAAAGATCGCGGCACGCTTTGAACTGACGCTTCCGCTCGCGGCCTTTCTCACCTTGCTGGTACTCATTTCGCTCACGCGCCGGGCCAGCGACGCGATGGGATTGCCGCTGCTTCTACCGCTGGCGCTCGCTGCCGCGCATACGCTGGATCGCTTGTCGCGCAGCATTGCCAGTTTCATGGATTGGTTCAGCCTGCTGTTTTTCGGCATCGTTGCGATCGCGGGATGGCTGTATTGGACAGCCGCCGTCACGGGCATGCCGGTCGCGGCTGCCGGTGCCGTGGCCCGCCAGGTGCCGGGCTTTACCTTCTCCTTCCAAATGCTGCCCTTCTGCATTGCCATCGCCTTTACGTTGCTGTGGACCTATGCCGTCGCTCGCGCGCATCGCAATAACCGTCGCGCTGTTGTCAACTGGGCCGCAGGCGTCACGCTGGTGTGGCTGCTGGCCAACCTGCTCGGCTTGCCGGCCGTCGACTATCGACTCAGCTACCGTGGACCCGCTCAGGCAATTGCGCGAAACCTGCCGACTCCCCTCGCCGGCTGCATGGCTTCCCGGAACCTCGGCGATGCCCAGCGTGCGTCTCTCAATTACTTTGCAAAACTGCGGTTCATTGCCGATGACCTGCCGGCGGCTGAAGAATGCGGCTGGCTGCTAACGCAAGGCACGCGCACCGTTGTGCCACCGGTGAAGACCGGCTGGCAGTTGATTTGGGAAGGTGCTCGGCCGGCCGACAACGACGAACGCCTGCGGCTGTATCGCCGTTAGGTTGGCTATACTTGGGGATTGTTGATCTTCTCCTGTGATCGCAAGAGCAACTCAACAAGCGGCTAACCTTCGTCAAGCACCTTCGGCCAGCTTGACTTCAGCAGCCGCGACAGCGCACGATCCGCCAGCAGCTTGCCGCCGGTTTGGCATCCGGGGCAGTAGTTGCATTCGTTTGCCGCATACACGATTCTCTGCACCGGTCCACCGCACGCCGGGCACGGCTGTTTGAACTTGCCGTGCACCGCCATCTCTTCGCGGAACGCCGTCACCTTATCTGGAAATCCGGACGTTGATTCTTCCCGCAGGCGGGCAAGCCATTCGCTGAGGACAGCGTGTGTCGCCCCATGCAAACGCGCGATTTCAGGCGTATCCAGTTTCTGGCTGAGCGCGAGCGGCGACAGCCTGGCGCGATGCAGGATCTCGTCCGAGTAGGCGTTGCCGATGCCGCTGAAGGAATGGGGATCGGTGAGCGTCCGCTTCAAGGTGTGATTTTCACGCTGCAGTCGATATCTGAACTCCGCGAGCGTGCATGTCAACGGATCAATGCCACCGGGGTCGTGCCCGGCCAACGCATCACGCCCGCGCAACAGGTGCAGGGAAGCGCGCCGCCGGGTACCCGCCTCGGTCAGTGCCAGCGTGCCACGATCGAATTCGAAGCACGCGAGCACGATCTTGTTTACCGGCACATTTCGTGCCGGCGGAAACCATTTGAAACGGCCGGCGATCATCAGGTGAACGACCGCAAACAACTCGCCGTCAAACTCGAGTACGACGCGCTTGCCCAGGTGAGTGGTCCGCACGAGGCGCCTTCCCGCGAACGCGGCCACCGGTGGCTCAACGGTACGAAGCACAAATACGCTCGGCAAGAGGATGCGCCGCAACTCGGCACCGGCAAGCATCCGCTCGATGCTTTCGGCGTACACGACAATGTCCGGCAACTCAGGCATGAAACTCCATATCCGGCGCGGCCTTCGGGACAAAAATGCCCGCCAAGGCGCGCCGGTGCTGGTGTTTGCCCCTTCTAGCGGGACGCACCCGCCAAGCGTTCATCGATCACCTCGATCCAATGGCGAATCGGTGTCCCGGAACTTGCACTCAGTCCCCCTTCGATGTGCGCCAGGCAGCCGATATTGGCGGTCGCGACCAGCTGCGGCGCGCCGGATTCAAGTGCCTTCACTTTGTTCACCAGCAATTGCTGGGAGAGGTCGCGCTGCAGCAGCGAATAGGTCCCGGCCGAACCACAGCAAATATGTCCCTCGGGCACCGGTGTCAGCGCGCAACCGGCATCGCGCAGCAAGCCCTCCACCACGCCGCGAATCTTCAGGCCGTGCTGCAAACTGCAAGGCGAATGAAACGCAATCCGCGTCTTGGCCGGCGGTGCCGCCGCGAGCAAGGCCGACAGAGCGGCACTTTCCGCGGCAACGACCTCGCTCAGGTCGCGAAACAGCGCGGATACGCGGAGCGCCTTGTCCGCGTAGGCCGCATCATTGCGCAGCAAGTAGCCATAGTCCGCGACCATTGTCCCGCAGCCGGACGCGGTCACGACAATAGCCTCGGCGCCGGCCTCAAGGTACGGCCACCACGCATCGATGTTGCGCTTGATGAAGAGGTGGCTTTGATGCGGGTCGTTCAGGTGATGGGGAATCGCACCGCAACAACCGGCCTGCGGCGCGGCAATCAGCGAAATGCCGAGCTTGTCGAGAACCCGCGCGCTCGCCGCGTTGATGTTCGGCGCCATCGCCGGTTGCACGCAGCCTTCCAGCACCAGCATGTTTCGCGCATGGCGCGGCTCGGGGCGCACGCCGGCGTCGCGTTTGGCCGGGATCTTTTTCGCAAGCGCCAGGGGCAATAAGGACGGCAGCAGCGCCTTTATCGCCCGCCCGACGACAAGGCCCACCGAAAACAACGCGGTCTGCGGCAAAGCATGTTTTAACACGGTGCGCTTGATGCCTTCAGCGATGCCCCGGCCGACCTTCTTCTCCACCAGTTCACGGCCGATATCCACCAGGCGTCCGTACTGCACGCCGGACGGACAGGTCGATTCGCACGAGCGGCATGTCAGGCAACGGTCCAGGTGAAGCTGCGTCTTGGCCGTGACCGGCTCGCCTTCCAGCATCTGCTTCATCAGGTAAATGCGGCCACGCGGGCTGTCGAGTTCGTCACCCAGCAGGTTGTAGGTCGGGCAGGTGGCCAGGCAGAAGCCGCAGTGCACGCACTTGCGTAAAATACTGTCGGCTTCCACACCCTCGGGGGTATCTTTGATCCAGTCGGCGAGATTGGTCTGCATCAGAAATTGTCCATTCTGCCGGGATTCAGGATATTTCCGGGATCAAACGCCGCTTTCAAGTTGCGGTGAATCCTCGCCAGCACGGGTCCCAGCGGATGAAATACGCCCGCCGATTTGTCACCGCGCCGAAACAGTGTCGCGTGTCCACCCGCCGACTCCACCCTGGCCCTCAGTGCCGTCACGTCCATCGCACCGCACGCCCAGCGCAAGGCACCTCCCCACTCGACCCATTGCGGCAAATCGAGCGCCAGTGGCGGCAGGGTCGAGGGAAGAGAAAGACGCCACAGTGGTTCGGCAGCACCGAAAAAGGCCGCGCGCTGATCGCGCAGGTCGCGCCAGAACTCCTGGGCTGCCTGATCTCCAACCTCCTCGCCGCCGAGTTTGACACGCGCGGCCTTCACACCCGCCATGGCGCCGGACAGCCGCAGCATTGCCGTCCCGCCGTGCCATGACGTTGCGGAAATCGGCAATGGTTTTCCGGCCCATTCATTGAAGCGCCGGATGGCCGTCGCCTCATCCATTTGGTAGCGCAGCGTCAACTCACCCGCGGGTTTCGGCAATACTTTGAATGAAAGGTCGAGCAGAATGCCCAGCGTGCCCATCGCCCCGGTCATCAGCCGCGAGACGTCGTAACCCGCCACATTCTTGATGACGCGGCCGCCAAACCGCAGGTCCTCGCCTTTGCCGCTGACGACGCGCGCGCCCAGCACAAAATCGCGCACCGCGCCGGTATACGCACGGCGCGGGCCTGACAGGCCGGTTGCGACGGTGCCGCCGATGGTGGCGTGACCCCCAAAGTACGGCGGCTCAAACGGCAGCATCTGGTTTTCAGCCGTCAGCGCCGCCTCAATCTCCGCAAGCGGCGTACCGGCGCGTACCGTCAGCACCAGCTCTTTCGGCTCGTAATCGATGATGCCGCGATAGGGCAACATGTCGAGCGCCTCGCCGCGAATCTCGCCTCCGTAGAATGCCTTGCTGTTGCCGCCGCGAACGGCCAACGGCGCCTTGCCCGCCTGCGCCGCCTTGATTCGCTCGATGGTGGTTTGAACAAATGTATCCATGATCTCTCTTCAGAACCTGGGAATATCCGCGCGTGGCAGGCGGCCGTCACGCACATGCATTCCGCCCCACTCCGCACAGCGCTTCAACTCGGGAATGCCTTTGCCGGGATTGAGGATGCCCGCCGGATCAAATGCGGCCTTCACTGCATGAAACGCCGCCAGTTCGTCGGGGCGAAACTGGACGCACATCTGCCTGAGTTTTTCGATGCCGACGCCGTGTTCGCCGGTGATGGTTCCGCCGACTTCAACGCAGATTTCCAGCATCCTGCCCCCAAGTTCCTCGCTGCGTTCCATTTCGCCGGGTACCGCCGCGTCATAGAAGATGCACGGGTGCAGATTGCCGTCGCCGGCATGAAACACATTGGCCACCATCATTCCGTATTCCTGTGCCAATGCATAGTAACGGTCGAGCACCTCGGGCAGGCAGCGGCGCGGAATGGTGCCGTCGATGGTGTAGTAGTCGGGCCGGATCGTGGCCAGCGCAGCAAATGCACCTTTGCGCGACCGCCACAGTTTTTCGCGTTCGGCGTCGTCGCGGGCCCGGCGGATTTCGCGGGCATCACACGCCCGCAACACGCCTTCCACTTGCGCCAGTTGCTCGGCGACTTCCTCGCGGACACCATCGAGCTCGATCAGCAGCAGCGCCTCGGCATCCAACGGGAATCCCGCCGACATGAATCTTTCGCAGGCCACAATCACCATCCTGTCCATCATTTCCAGGGCCGCGGGCACCACGCCGCCGCCGATAATGCGGCCCACCGCGTTGGCCGCGTCGTTGACCGACGCAAACGCGGCCAGCAGGGTTTCGACATGCTCGGGTTGCGGCGTCAGCTTGAGGACAATTTCGGTGATGAGCCCGAGCAGGCCTTCCGAGCCGGTCATGAGCGCCAGCAGATCGTATCCCGCTGCGTCCAGCGATCTCCCGCCGACGGTTATCACCTCGCCGTCGCTCAACACCACGCGTAACTGCATGACATTGTGGGTGGTGAGACCATACTTGAGGCAATGCACGCCGCCGGAATTCTCGGCGACATTGCCGCCGATGGAACAAATCACCTGGCTCGACGGATCGGGCGCATAGAACAATCCATGCGGCGCCGCCGCCTCGCTGACGGCGAGGTTGCGCACCCCCGGTCCCACGCACGCGGTGCGCGCCTGCGTATCGACGTTGCCCATCGCGTTCAGCCGCGTCAGCACCACCAGCACCCCATCGTCGCGCGGGATGGCACCGCCGGAAATGCCGGTCCCGGCGCCGCGGGTCACCACCGGCACGCCGCGCGCGCTGCAGGAGCGGAGGATGTCCGCCACCTGCGCTTCGCGCTCCGGCAATACCGCGCACATCGGTATGGCGCGATGCGAGATGAAGGCATCGGTCTCGAATGGCCGCAGGCGCTCCCGGTCCGCGATGACATTGAGCGGCGGACGGATGCGTGAAAAATCTGCAAGCAGCTCGGGATTCATCAGAATCGCGGAATATCGGCATGCGGCAACTGCCCGCCGCTCACCCGCATGCGCCCGTACTCCGCGCAGCGGTTCAGGGTCGGGATGGCCTTGCCGGGATTGAGCAGCATTCTTTCATCAAATGCCCGCTTCACCGCAAAAAACATTTCAATCTCGCCGGCCGTAAACTGGCTGCACATCTGGTTGATTTTTTCGATACCGACACCGTGTTCGCCGGTAATGGTGCCGCCGACCTCAATGCAGAGCTCCAGCAACTCCGCCGCGAACGCCTCGGTACGCGCCAGTTCGCCGGACACGTTGGCGTCGAACAGTATCAGCGGATGCAGATTGCCGTCTCCCGCATGAAACACGTTGGCGCAGCGCAGGCCGTATTTCCGGCCGAGTTCTTCGGTGCGTTTCAGCACCGGCGCCAATGCGCGCCGCGGAATCGAGCCATCGATGCAGTAGTAGTCCGGCGAGATCCGTCCCACCGCCGGAAAGGCCGCCTTGCGGCCGGACCAGAACTTGAGGCGCTCTGCCTCGGTCGTCGAGGTCCGGCACGCGGTCGCACCGGAAGCCGTCATCACCGCCTCGATCTTGGCGATCTCCTCGGCAACTTCCTCGGGTGTGCCATCGGATTCGCATAGCAGGATTGAGGCGGCCGCGAGATCGTAACCGGCATGAACGAAGCCTTCGACCGCTTCGGTGGCAAGCTTGTCCATCATTTCCAACCCGGCCGGGACGATACCCGCGCCGATAATATTGGCGACGGCTTCACCGGCACTTTCCACGTCGTCAAAGCTCGCCATCACCACCCGCGCCAATTGCGGTTTCGGCACCAGTTTCACGGTGACTTCGGTGGTGATCCCCAGCATGCCTTCCGAACCGGTCATCAGGGCCATCAGGTCATAGCCGGGCGCATCGAGCGCGTCGGAACCGATGGTGATCAATTCGCCTTCGATGGTGACCACGTCGAGCTTCAGGATGTTATGCACTGTGAGCCCGTACTTCAGGCAATGTACGCCACCGGAATTTTCGGCGACATTACCGCCAATGGAGCAGGCGATTTGTGACGAGGGATCGGGTGCGTAGTACAAGCCGAGATGTGCGGCCTCCTCGGAAATCTGCAGGTTGCGCACGCCGGGTTGCACGCATGCCGTCCTTGCCAGCGCATCGATGCCGACGATGCGATTGAAGCGGGCCATCGACATCAGGATGCCGTCTCCCAGCGGCGTGGCGCCGCCCGACAGCCCGGTGCCCGAGCCACGCGCCACGACCTTGGTGCCGGACTCGCAGGCGACACGCAGGATGCGCTGCACCTCATCCACCGTTCGTGGCAATACAGCCAGCATCGGCAACGCGCGATACGCCGAGAGCCCATCACATTCGTAGGGCTTGAGATCCTCCGGCGCGGTGAGCAGCGCATGCGCCGGCAGGATCTTGCCGAGCGCGGCAACCAGCTCCGCGCGCGGTATTTGAGAATCGATTTGCGGAACGGCGGCCATGTGAGTGCGGTGCATTCGGCGGGAAGCGTTGCATCGTATGATAGGCCAAGTTGCCGATACGGGGCGTGGATTCGGACACAAGCCGTTGCTACCGCGATCCAGATAATCAGGGAGAGAGCGATTTGGGCGAAAGCGCGATTTATCTTTGGTGGGCACTGGCCGCCGCGCTGGTGCTGGCCGGTCTCGCCGGCACGCTGCTACCGGTCCTGCCGGGTGTACCGTTGGTGTTCTTCGGCCTGCTGGTGGCGGCGTGGATCGGTAATTTTCAACGCATCGGCTGGCCCACGCTTGCATTCCTCGCGCTGCTCACCGCCCTCGCCGTTGGTGTCGATCTGCTGGCCTCGGTGCTCGGTGCCAATCGCGTGGGCGCCTCGCGGCTTGCGCTGCTGGGCGCCACTGCCGGCGCGGTCGCCGGTCTGTTCTTCGGACTGGTCGGCGTCTTCGTCTTCCCGTTTATCGGCGCGGTCATCGGCGAACTGGTCGCGCGCAAGGAAATGGGCCAAGCCGCAAAGGTCGGCGTCGCAACCTGGCTGGGACTGCTTTTCGGCGTACTGGCAAAACTGGCACTCGCCCTGACAATGGTCGGCGTGTTTGTCGTCGCGTACTTCTGGTAAGACACCTGGACCACGATTCCCGCCGCGCGCCACACCAAACCCTAGCACCGGCGCGCCTCCTGGACCGAAAGGGCCTG
>JBDTSU010000145.1:0-8858 GCA_039930965.1 Betaproteobacteria bacterium | reverse complement strand
TTTGGCGCCAGGCCAATTGCGCGCCGGGATTTTGTCCACCGGCTGAAAGTGTTGATAAACTTGCCGGAACCCCAATCCCATTGGCGCGTCGAGCATGTCGAAGCTAAATGACCTTCCGTTCGCGAATCTTCAGTTTTACGCGACGGCGCCTTATCCCTGCAGCTACTTGCCGGGACGCCTCGCGCGCTCGCAAGTCGCCACGCCCAGCTACCTGATCGATTCGGTGACCTACAGCCACCTGGTGGCATCCGGCTTCCGTCGCAGCGGCGCTTTTACGTACCGGCCGTATTGTGATCATTGCCGTGCCTGCACACCGGTGCGGGTGATCGCCGGGGCATTCGTGCCGAATCGCTCGCAACGCCGCACGCAGAAGGCCAACGCCGGCCTGACGGCCAGGGTGATGGAGCTCAAGTTTTCGCATGAGCACTACGCCCTCTATCGCCGCTACCAGTCCACCCGGCATCCGGGCGGTGGAATGGATCACGACAGCCGCGAGCAGTATTCGCATTTCCTCCTGCAGAGCAATGTCCATACACGACTGGTCGAATTCCGCGAGCAGGGGCACCTGCGCATGGTCGCGATCATCGACGAACTTGCCGATGGCCTCTCGTCTGTCTACACATTCTTCGACCCCGAGCGAACGCGTCAATCCCTGGGAACTTACAGCGTCCTGTGGCAGATCGCCGAAGCGCAGCGCCGCAAGTTGCCTTACGTCTACCTCGGCTACTGGATCGCGGAATCGCGCAAGATGAGCTACAAGACCGATTTCCAGCCGATTGAGGGGCTGGCAAGGGGGACTTGGGCGCGGCTGGCGCCGACACCCTGAACACTCGAACTAGGCTGCCGTCCGCGCCGGGGTGGCACGGGTCTCCAGCCATGCAAACGTCTCGGCCGCCGCCATTGGCCGCCCAAACAGGTAACCCTGCCCTTCATCGCAGCCCAACTCGCGCAAGCGCGCCTCTGTCCGCGCATCTTCAATGCCCTCGGCAACCACCGACAGTCCCAGGTTGTGGGCGAGCGCAATGGTCGATTCGACGATGACCGCGTCCTGCTCGTTGGCCAGCATGTGGGTGACGAACGATACATCGATCTTCAGCGCATTGAGCGGCAGGCGTTTCAAGTGGGATAGCGAAGAGTAGCCGGTGCCGAAGTCGTCGATCGATATCTTCACGCCCATTTCGTGAATTCGCTGCAATGTGTGGGTGGCCCGTTCGGGGTCGGCAATGATCGCGCTCTCGGTGATTTCCAGTTCCAGGCGTTGCGGGTCAACGCCGTGTTTGTCCAGCAGGCGCTGAACCTGTACCGGGCAGGCGTCGTCCATGAGGTGCCGCGCCGACAGATTGACCGCCATGTGCAACGACCGGCCCGCCTGCGACCAGGCCTGCAGCCGTCCCAACGCTTCGTCGAGCACCCACAGCGTCAGCGGCCGGATGACATCGGAAAGTTCCGCCAGCGGGATGAACTGCGCGGGTGGCAGGAGCCCCAGCTGCGGATGACGCCAGCGCACCAGCGCCTCGAATCCGGACGGTGAATGCCGGGCAAGATTCATGCGCGGCTGATAGTGCAGCTCGAGTTGTCCTCCGCGCACCGCCTCGCCCAACTGGCTCATCAAGGTCAGGCGCTTGGGCGAATACGGATCCTCCGCGGCACGATACACCGCATATCCACTTCCCTGGCGCTTGGCCACATACATGGCGATATCCGCGCAGCGCAGCAGGTCGGAGGCGTTGTTGCCATGTTCGGGATATTGCGCGATGCCGATGCTGGCGCCGACCTCCAGGCGATAGCCTTCAATGTCAAACGGCGCGGTGATTGCCGACAATGCGCGCGACGCTACCCGTTCACCGATTGGCGGATCGTCAACACGTTCCAGCCAAATGGCAAACTCGTCGCCGCCGAACCGCGCGACACGGCCGCGGCACATGCTGCCGGCATCGTTTTCGCTGGCAAGCCGGCGGCCGATTTTCACCAGCAGACTGTCGCCCACGGTATGCCCCAGCGTATCGTTGATCTCCTTGAAGCGATCGAGGTCCACCAGCAACAGGGCGCCCGGCGCCCCGGCCGGGTTGTCGCGGATGGCGGAGTCAATCTGTTTTTCGAGCGCGGCGCGATTGAGCAGACCGGTCAGGAGATCGTGGGTGGCACGATACTCGAGTTCGGCCAGCTGGTTGCGCCGCTCCAGTTCCGCAGAGGCGCGTGTCGCAAAAATGCGCAGCAACTGCACGGCCAACTCGCTTTCTTCGATCGGGCGCTTGAACAACACCGCGATCAGGCCCATCGCGCACCCGGTGCTGTCGACCAGCGGCGCGCCAACGTATCCCTGAATGCCCTTCTCCATCAGCGCCTTGTCGCGCGGGAACAGTTTTGCCACGTCGCTCGGATATGCGCAAACGCCATAGCCGAGAATCTGCTCACAGGGGGATCCGTCGAGGCTATAGGCGAAGCTGTCGCCCGCGCCTCCGCGCTGTTGAACGGCAATGGTCCGAATCCGCGTCGGGTCGTCTTCCGCGAGTTCTCCCACAAACGCGGTGTCGGCATCCAGCGCCTGCAGCAGGCGTTCCACCAGTGAGCGAAAGAAAGTCTCGCCGGTGGCGGCCGCGACACCCTGGGCGATTTCAAACACCATGCGCTCATGGCGTTTGTTTTCGGTGATATCCCGGCTGATGGAAATCAGGCAATCGGCGCCGCCCATGGCAATTCGTTCGGTGGAGACCTGAAAGGTGCGGATATCGCCAGACTTGAGCCTCAGGTCGACTTCCATGCCGCGAACGCTACCTTCGGCGGCGCCTCGCGCCAGCCAAAGCTCGCGCTGCGCCGGAATGGCCCACAGCCCGAAATCCCGGGTAGTGCGGCCGACGACTTCATCGGCACCATAACCCGACTGGCTTTCAAAACTGGCGTTGACCTCAAGCACGATGCCATCGGCGAGCCGGGTAATGACCATCCAGTCCGGGCTGAGCCGAAACACCTGCGAGAACCGCTCTTCAGATGCGGACAGGCGGCGCTGTGCGAGGCGCCGGGCGTCATTCTCGAAGGCCAGCATCACCAGGTCCGCGATGGACCCTGCAAACTGTTGTTCATCGGGCGTCCACATGCGGCGCTCGTTGACCGACTCGATGCGGACCACGCCATGGCTCTCGCCGGCACGCCAGATGGTTGCGTCCAGCATGGAGTGTATGTGCTGGGCCTGCAGGTAGTCATCGCAGAATTCGCGGGTGCGCGGGTCACGCTGGGCATCGTTCGCGCAAATCGTGCGGCTCGCCTTCAACGCTTCAAAATAGGCGGGATACCGGACGGACTGAATGCTGAGTCCGGTTACGTGAGCGCGATCCGGCGACTCGAACAGGTCGGTGAGGTCAAGGGATGTACCGCCTTGCGCCAGCAGCCAGACCGACACACGCCCGACGCCCAGCGTGTGGGCCGTGATTTCCGTGAGCCGCTCGCACACCGCCTTCAAGTCCTGCGCCAGCACGCCGCTCTTCATGATCTCGAACAACGCCGCCTGCTGCAGGCGGACGCGTTCGGCGATGGCCGCGTGCTGCATGCCTTCATGGGTCGCGGTGTGCGGTGCAGAATGGGCGGAAAGCGCAGCGGCGAATTGCACGGTATCGTTCATCGGGCGGGACCGGTCCCGGCTGTGGGTGATGGCAGAATTTTGCGCCAGGCGGCGGCGTTAGTCCACGTCCGATGCGATATTTCACAATTGTTTCAGGCCTATTGATAGCGATGCAATTCCGATTCGCCACAGGGGTTCGCCGCGCCCGGTACGATAAAATGCCGCTGCATCCTTCAACCTTCAACTTCCTTCGAGCCTTTGTGTTCTACCCTCTCGCCCGTACCGCACTGTTTGCGCTCGATCCCGAAGTGGCCCACCACGTCGCGCTGAAGGCATTGCAAAAACTCGACAAGCTGCATTTGTCGCGACTGATCGGTTCTCGCATTACCGCGCCGCGCGAGGTGATGGGACTGCATTTCGACAATCCGGTCGGACTGGCGGCCGGGCTCGACAAGAATGGCGAGTACATCGATGCGTTGGCGGCGCTGGGCTTCGGCTTCATCGAAGTCGGCACAGTGACGCCGCGGCCGCAGCCGGGCAACCCCAAGCCACGGATGTTTCGCCTGAAGGAACACGAAGCGCTCATCAACCGCCTCGGCTTCAATAACCAGGGGCTCGACGCCTTCGTCGCCAACGTGCGGCGTTCCCGATACGCCGGGGTGCTGGGGCTCAACATCGGCAAGAATTTCGATACCCCGATCGACCGCGCCGTCGACGATTACGTCACCTGCCTGAGGGGGGTGTATCCGTTTGCCAGCTATGTGACCGTCAATATTTCCTCGCCGAACACCAAAGGATTGCGTGATTTGCAGGCCGCCGCGCAGTTGCAAGGATTGCTCTCCACGCTGAAGGCCGAGCAGGCGGAATTGACTAAAAAACACCGGAAGCATGTTCCTCTGGTTCTGAAAATCGCGCCCGACCTCGACCTGAAATCCATACGCGAGATCGCCACACTGACGCTTGAGAACAATTTTGAAGGCATCATCGCCACCAATACGACCATCTCCCGCGACGCCGTGCGCGACCATCCCTGTGCGGGCGAAGCCGGCGGTCTGTCGGGCAGACCGCTGTTCTCCCCCTCCACCGAGGTGCTGCGCGAGCTGGTCAAGGCACTGAAGGGCAACATTCCCGTCATCGGTGTCGGCGGCATCATGTCGGCAGCAGATGCGCGGGCAAAGGTGAACGTAGGCGCCTCCCTGGTGCAAATCTACACCGGTTTCATCTATCACGGCCCGGACCTGATTCGCGATGCGGTGCGCGAACTTTCGCGTTCCGGCATTTCGACATGAGCAACGCGCAACATCCATGATTATCGGCGTGCCGAAGGAAATCAAGGATGGCGAACGCCGCGTGGCGCTCACGCCTGCCGCCGTCGCTTCCCTGGTCTTGGCGGGTCATTTGCTGAAGATGGAACGCGGCGCGGGAAGCGGTTCCGGCTTTGTCGACGCGGAATATGTGGCCGCCGGCGCGGAGATTGTCGGTGGCGCCGTGCAGGCTTTCGACGCCGACCTCGTCGTCAAGGTCAAGGAGATCCAGACCGATGAATGGCGCCTGCTCAATCCGGGCGGCATGCTGTTTTCTTTTCTCCATCTTGGCGCCGACGCATTCATGGCGCACGAATTGCTCGCCAGGCGCATTACCGGCATCGCCTTTGAAACGGTTGAAGACGCCTCCAAGCGGCTGGCAATCCTGGCGCCCATGTCGGTGATTGCCGGCGAGCTGGCGATTCCGATTGCGGCCAACCTGCTGATGACCCCGCATGGCGGCCGCGGAGTGACGATTGCCGATGCGCGCGTCGTCATCCTCGGCGCCGGCAGTGCCGGCTCGGCGGCGGCACGCATCGCCCTCGCCCTGGGCGCCGATGTCAGCGTGATTTCGCGGGTGGGACCGCGGCTCGCGGCGCTGGCTCACAAACTGGGCTCCAGCGCGCGGACGATGGCCATGCATCCGGTGACGCTGGCCGAGGCCACCCGGGACGCCGACGTGGTCGTCGGCGCGGTCAACGTGCCGGGGGCCGCCACGCCAAAATTGCTCACGCACGAGTGCATGCGGGCGATGTCCGCCCACAAGGGGCCCGGCGCAGTCCTGGTCGAGATCTGCATTGATGGCGGTGGCGTCGCCGCAACCTCGCGTCCGACCTATCATTCGGCGCCGACCTATGTCGAGGAAGGCGTCACGCATTATTGCGTGGCCAACATTCCCGCCGCGGTGCCGCGCTCGGCGAGCCTGGCGCTTTCGGCGGCGGTGCTCCCGTATGTCGCCGCGCTTGCCGCCAAGGGGCTTGCGCGCGCCCTGCGTGACGACGATGGCCTGGCCGCCGGCCTGCAAATCCACGCGGGACAGGTAACTCATCCGCTTATTGCCCGCGAACTGAAACGCCCGCATCGCGATCTCGATGCCATGCTGTTTTCCTGCTGATCCGCCGTCGATGTCCACACTCGTCCAGCGCATCGATGCCCTGCTGCCGCAGACGCAATGCACCCAATGCGGCTTTCAGGGATGCCTGCCTTATGCCGAGGCGATCGCGGCCGGCGAGGCAGAGATTAACCGCTGCCCGCCGGGAGGCGACTCCGGTATCGCCGCGCTCGCGGCGCTGTTGGCGCGCCCGGCAATACCGCTCGATTCCAGCCGCGGCCGGCATTACCCGCACCGCGTGGCGGTGATCGATGAGGCCCTGTGCATCGGCTGCGCGAAATGCCTGAAACCGTGCCCGACGGATGCGATCGTCGGTGCCGCCAAGTTCATGCATACCGTGGTCGCCGCCCTGTGCACGGGTTGCGAACTATGCATTCCGCCGTGCCCGGTCGATTGCATTCGCATGGAACAGGATCCCCGCCATACCGTCATGATGGACAAGCATGTTGCCCGGGAGCGCTTTCAGTTTCACTTGTTCAGGCTGCAGCGTGATCAACAGGAACGCGACGCACTGCTGGCCGAACGCGAACAGGCCGTTCACGGTCTTTCCGGAGATGGCCCGTGACGGCGGCATCGCGCCCCATGAAACCCGCCGAGCGGCATGAGTTTTTTCGGCGTATGCGCGAACGCAACCCAAATCCACGCTCGGACCTGCAATATGCGTCACCCTTCGAATTGCTGGTGGCGGTCATCCTCTCCGCGCAGGCGACCGACAAGAGCGTCAATATCGCGACCGACAAACTGTATCCGGTGGCCAATACCCCGCAGGCGCTGCTGACGCTTGGCGAAGAGAACCTGATTCCCTATATCCAGACGATTGGCCTGTTCCGCACCAAGGCGAAGAACGTCATCGCCACCTGCCGGATGCTGGTCGAGCAACATGACGGCAAGGTGCCGCACTCGCGCGAGGCGCTCGAGGCGCTCCCGGGGGTCGGGCGCAAAACCGCCAATGTGGTGTTGAACGTGGCCTTCGGCGAGCCAACCATGGCGGTAGACACGCACATTTTCCGCATCAGCAATCGCATGGGTCTCGCGCCCGGCAAGGATGTCATCGCGGTAGAACAGAAACTCCTGAAGGTGGTTCCGGCTGAATTTCGCTCGCACGCGCACCATTGGCTGATCCTGCACGGCCGCTATACCTGCGTGGCGCGCAAGCCGAAATGCGGCCAGTGCACGGTGTTCGACATCTGCGGCTTCCGCGAGAAAGCGAAGTACGTCGAGTGAGCGGGATCTTCAATCCGTCGCGCGACCAGGCGCGTGACTTTCTGTTTGAGGCGTGGCGAAAATACCGCGCCCAGGAGCGGCTGACCGCGATGGAATCGATGGGGGTCGGCGTGATTGCCGCGCACGGCGAATACCACGAAATGCTGAACGATCGCGCGCGCTACCTTGACAACTACCGGGACCGGGACTATCCGCCCGAATTCGGCGAGACCAACCCGTTTCTCCACCTGGGCATGCATATCGCCATACGCGAACAAGTATCCATCGATCAGCCCGCCGGCGTGAGGGATTTTCATGAGTCCCTGAGCGCCAGGTTCGGCTCGGTGCTCGATGCCGAGCACGAAATGATGGACTGCCTCGCCGAAATGATCTGGCAGTCGCAGCGCAATCGAACGGCCCCGGACGCTGGACTGTATGTGGCGTGCCTGCGGCGCAAGCTCGGTAAATGAATCGGCGAACTTGCGCCGCCATCCGCTGCCGCAGGGTCGCAGGGTGCGCATCGCGCCCGCAGCATCTTCGCTAATCGCCGAACGCGTAAACCGCGTGCGCGGTGCGCACCCTACTCTGCAACACGAAAAAAAGCCCGCTACGGCGGGCCTTTTCTTGTCTCGATCCGGCAGCAGGTCAATACTTTGTCTTGAGATCCGACTTTTGCGAAGAAAAATACGCGGCCAGATCACGAATATCTTCCGGCTTCAACGCGGCAGCAAATCCGTTCATGGTGGCATTCTTGCGCTTGCCGGATTTGTACTGGTTGAGCGCCGCGACCAGATAGTCGTTGTGCTGGCCCGCGAGCACCGGATAGTCGGGCTGGATCGGTTTGGCGCCACCTTCTCCGTGACAGACCTTGCAAGTTTCGGCTTTTTTCGCACCGGCCTCGGCATTGCCGGCCGCCATCGCCGACATCGGCATGAAGAGCGCAATGGTGATCAGGATTTTTTTCATGTTCATATTGTTAACTCTGTCCCGGACCGATTATTTCTGGCCGTAATAGGCGGCGATATCGACGATTTCTTTTTCGGTCAAGGCGCTCGCCAGGCCCTTCATCGTCTGGTTGTAGCGATCGCCGGCGCGATAGGCGCGCAGCGCGGAAACCAGATAGTCCGCATTCTGCCCACCCAGCCGCGGCACGTTATACACCTCGGGATAAGCGGTGCGAATGCCAGGAACCCCATGGCAGCCTGAGCAAACGGCGACCGCCTTGCCTTTGCCGGCGACGGCATCGCCCTTGGCCGCAACCGCGGGGGCCTGTGCGAACGTCACCAGGGGTAGCGCGCTAACGAACAGCGAAAGGACAATTTTTTTCATATTTTCGAAGGCAGTGTGCGAGTGTGAGGCGGCGGAAAGTCACCGTTCAGGCAGGCAACGCGCGGGCACCGAGGCGCTGCAAAATCCGGCGAAGTATAGCATGAGGCCGCGCGCTCCGGAACGAGTCGGCGTGTTCACGTATCCTCAAGGATTGACCACACGGCCTTTCCGCCGCTGGCCTTGTTAATGCGTTCGATTTGCTCCGCGTGCAGACGGATTTCCTCTGGATCCGCACGCAAGACCTTGAGCGTGGCGGGCCGTTCTGCCACCACCGCCCGCGCGGAACCGGCGTCACCGTTGAAGCCGCGTGACGCCCCCGGCGCCGCATCAAGCCCGATCGCCAGGCTATCCTGCC
>JBDTSU010000144.1:0-8877 GCA_039930965.1 Betaproteobacteria bacterium | reverse complement strand
GCGAATTCCGCCGGCGCCTCGTCCGGCCCGGCAACAACACCGGCCGCCAGCCTGGCAACGCCCACCGATCAGATCGGCCTTTTGGGGGCGTTGCTGTTTGCGCTGTTCGGCGGAATTCTGCTGAATTTGATGCCGTGTGTGTTCCCGGTGCTGGGAATAAAAATCATGAACTTCGCCCGGCATGCGCAAAGCGATCGTGCACTCTTGCGGAAACAAGGGTTTGCTTTTCTGGCTGGTGTGCTGGTTTCCTTCTGGGTCCTGTCGGGAATACTGATTGCCGTGCGATCGGCAGGTGAATCCATTGGCTGGGGATTTCAGTTGCAGTCGCCAACCTTTGTGACATTGCTGGCAACACTTTTCATGTTGATGGCATTGAATCTGAGTGGCGTATTTGAAATGGGCCTTCGACTCCAGGCAGCGGCGGGCAGCGTTGAGCCCCGGGGGCGCAATACGCTCGTCGATGCGTTCCTGTCCGGCGTATTGGCGACTGTCGTTGCGACACCCTGTACGGCGCCCATGATGGGGGCGGCCCTCGGTTTTACCCTTTCGCAACCTGCCTACTTGTCGATCCTCATATTCACGGCAATCGGATTGGGCATGGCGCTGCCGATTCTGACCCTTTCACTGGCACCCCAGTGGTTGCGCTATCTGCCAAAGCCTGGCGCATGGATGGCGACGTTCAGGCAGTTCCTGGCGTTTCCCTTGTTCGCGACGGTTGCCTGGCTGATCTGGGTCCTGGGCTCGCAGGTTGGCAATGACGGCGCCGCAAAATTATTGTTCGGACTGGTGGCCGTTGCGCTAGCCGCATGGATATATGGGCATTTGCAATTTTCGCGGCCGGTTGCTGCCATTCTCGGCGCCGCCATTATCGCCTTATCCGGACTTGCATTAGCGTGGCCGGATGGTTCTCGCGTCGGCATTTCCGGCGCGAAGATGGAAGACGGCTGGACGCCATTCACCAGACAGAAGATCGCGGAATTACGCGGCCAGCACAAGGCGGTTTTTGTGGATTTCACCGCAACCTGGTGCATTACCTGCCAGGTCAACAAGCGTGTCGCACTGAACCAGGATGCCGTGATCAAGCGCTTTGATGAGTTGGACATTGTGCGCATGAAGGCGGATTGGACCGTCAAGGACGCGGAAATCACGCGCACACTAGCCGAATTCGGCCGAAACGGCGTACCGCTTTACGTCTATTACCCCGCCGTGGGGGAACCTCACATCCTGCCCGAATTGCTGACACCGGCAATCGTCCTGTCAGCCATTGAACCCGGAAACGCGTCTCCGGCGGCTCGATAGCGGTTTGTTACAACGCGGGAAGTCGCGCTAATATCAGGCTGTGCCGCCTGTCGGCTCGATTGCCGCCATAAAAACTACGCCGGACCTACCGTGAACACGCGTCCCCTTCCCGTTCTGCCGTTGAGTGTCCTGCTCTTGCTGGTGGCGCTGACGTTCTGGCTTTCACGCTTCGTCCAGACTGACGACGTACGAGTCGATGGGCGGAAACGCCATGACGCCGATCTGATCATTGAGAATTTTGCAGCGTTGAAACTGAATGCAAGCGGCGACCTGGAATACGCCGTGAACGCTGCAAAGATGATGCATTTTCAGGATGACGATTCTTCGGTCCTTGAAAATGTGGTATTTACGGCCATTCAACCCAATCAGCCGAAAGTAACCGCAAAGGCCCCACGCGGCCAACTGCTCAAGCGCGCCGGGGGAGCCGACGAGGTTATGATGGACGGCGGCGTGCGCATAGAAACGGAACCTGATGAACGGTATCCGCCGCTCATGCTTGCGACGCCTTCGTTGACCGTCATACCGGACAAGAATATTGCACGGTCGTCGGAGGGAGTCGTCATGCAAAGCCCAACCGGCGAACTGACGGCAAAGTCCTTCCTGCTGAATACCCTCACCCGCCGCGTCGTGTTTGAAGTTGTTAAATTGAACTACGCTGCCAGGAGCAAGCCATGACGTCTGCTCGAATTGTTGCACTTTTTGCCATGTTAGCGTTGCTGATTCCAGGTGTTGCCAGGAGCGAAAAGGCCGACCGCGAAAAAGAAATTGACATGTCTGCGAAGCAGGCTACTGTCGAAGGCAGCAACCAGAACAACATCAAGAAGCTGGAAGGTGATGTTTTGATCACCCAGGGGACAATGCGTATCACCGCAGACCGCGCGATCGTCAAGGAAACCGATGGCGATAAGTTTGCGGAATTGTTCGGCAATAGCGCCAGCCAGATTACTTTTCGCCAAAAACGCGAAGGTGAAAATGACTACATGGAAGCCTCGGCAGACCGGGCCGAATACGACGAAAGATCGGAGACCATTAGGCTGTTTTCCAGAGTGCGATTCAAGAGCGCCGGGGACGTGGTCGATAGCGAATACATGCAATACAACACTAACAGCGAGAAAATGGAATTGCGCAACCAGATTCCAGGCGTAAAAACAAAGGCCAGCACGGAAGAAGGACGCGTGGTATTCAAGGTACAACCCCGCAGCTCTGCCGCAAGCCAGCCGAACGATGGCAAGTCGGCGCCCCGCAAAACAAATTAATCGTCGAAATACCATTTGATGAATCAAGCAACCGTGTCTGCCCCATCGCAGGATGTGCTCGCAACCAAGAGCGTGTTGCGCGCGGATCGGTTGCGCAAATCCTACAAGAAACGCGTGGTGGTCAGCGACGTTTCCCTGACGGTGGAAAGCGGCGAAGTGGTTGGGCTACTGGGACCCAATGGCGCAGGAAAGACCACTTGTTTCTACATGATCGTCGGGCTGGTGCCTGTCGATGGCGGCAGCATTTTCCTCGATGGCCAGGATGTTTCCAGGCTCCCCATCTACCGGCGATCGCGCATGGGCCTTGCCTACCTTCCACAGGAAGCGTCGATCTTTCGCAAACTCACTGTGGCCGAGAATATTCAGGCGGTGCTCGAATTGCGCAGCCTCTCGGCGGGCGAGATCGAGTCAAAACGCGACGCACTGATGGATGAGTTGCATATCGCGCATTTGCGTCACAATCCCGCTATCAGCCTCTCCGGTGGCGAGCGCCGCCGGGTGGAGATCGCCCGGGCGCTTGCCGTGGACCCACGATTCATTTTGCTCGACGAACCATTTGCCGGCGTCGATCCGATTGCCGTGATCGACATTCAGGAAATCATCAAATTCCTGAAGAAACGCGGCATCGGCGTGCTTATCACCGACCACAATGTCCGAGAGACGCTGGGCATATGTGATCATGCCTATATCATCAACCAGGGATCGGTCCTGGCCTTCGGCAAGCCGGAGGAAATCATCTATAATGAATCTGTTCGCAAAGTCTACTTGGGAGAAAACTTCCGTCTCTAGTTTCTTCGGCGGCGATGCATCTCCAGCATGAAACATAGCCTCCAGCTCAAGCTTTCACAGCACCTCACGCTGACGCCGCAGCTGCAGCAGTCGATCAAGTTGTTGCAGCTATCGACCGTTGAGCTCAATCAGGAACTCGAACGCTATTTGCTTGAAAATCCGCTGCTTGAACGGGTCGATTCCGCGAGTGAATACGCCGACTCGCCGGCAACATTCAACAGCACGGCCGATTTCGGCGCGACATCGCGTGAAGAAAGTGCACCGGCCGGCGACTCCTCGGCGAACGAATCGGCGCCCGATTTTCCGGGGTCCATGGATGACGGCATCAGCTATGGCACGGCGACGCGGCGCCAATCGGATGATGACGAGGACAGTGAGTACTCCCAGATTCCCGCGGCCGAGCCGACGCTGCAGGAACACCTCATCAACCAGCTGACCCTGTCGCCCCTGCCGGAGCACGACCGCCGGCTCGCGCTCATGTTGATTGCGCATCTCGACGACGACGGCTACCTGACGTACGACCTCGATGATCTTGCCGCGCTGATCGCGGAACACATCGAAATGGAGCCGGAAGAGCTGGCCATCGCACTGCGGCATGTGCAGAACATGGACCCCACCGGCGTCGGCGCGCGCTCACTGGGCGAATGCCTCACGCTGCAGCTCCGCGCATTGTCGGCCGATACGCCTCAACTCGATCGCGCCATTCAGCTCGCCGAGCATCATCTTGATGCGCTGGCGGCGCGGGATTTCGTTAAATTGAAGCGCATTCTTCGCTGTGATGACGCCGAATTGAAACAGGTGCGGGAGCTGATCGTTTCGCTTGACCCAAAACCCGGTCGAAATTTCGGCAGTGGTGATATTCGTTACGTTATGCCGGACGTGGTCGTCAAGAAAGTAGGCGGAAAGTGGACTGCCTTCCTGAATCAGGAAGCCATGCCGAAATTGCGCGTTAACAAGCTTTATGCCGACTTGCTGCACAAAAGCCGCGACAGTAACGGGAAGAATCTCGCCGGGCAGTTGCAGGAGGCGCGCTGGCTGATCAAGAACGTGCAACAGCGATTCGACACAATCCTGCGCGTCACCCAGGCCATTGTCGAGCGCCAGCGGCACTTTTTCGATCACGGTGAAGTGGCCATGCGGCCGTTGGTGCTGCGCGAAATCGCGGACCAGGTCGGATTGCATGAATCAACCATTTCGCGCGTCACCACACAGAAGTACATGCTTACACCGAAGGGCATATTTGAACTGAAGTACTTTTTTGGCTCGAGTGTTTCCACCGACACCGGCGGCGCCTGCTCTGCGACGGCGATTCGTGCACTGATCAAGCAATTGGTGCAGGCGGAAGATGCGAAGAAACCACTGTCTGACAATCGCATCTCGGATATTCTGGCCCAACAGGGTATCGTGGTAGCGAGGCGTACGGTCGCGAAATACCGGGAAGCGTTGCAGATCCAGTCGGCCAGCCTGCGGAAATCTTTCTAGGGATTCGTTGTCTGAATCGGTATATGTGTCTTTTGATTGGTGTATTTGTTTGAAATGGCTGTTAAGAGTGTAGTCGTGGCAGTGCGTTGTTTATCAGGCAGTTTAATGTGCGGCGTTCGTGCGGTAGCTGCACCCTCAGAAAGGAGATTGGCAAATGAACTTGAACATGACCGGCCATCATCTCGAAATCACGCCTTCGATTCGTGATTACGTTTCGTCCAAGATGTCGCGAATCAACCGTCACTTCGATCATGTGATCGACGTGAGCATGATTCTCAGTGTAGAAAAACTGCGCCAGAAGATTGAGGCGAACGTCCACTTGTCCGGCAAGGACATCTTTGTGGAAAGCGAAGACTCGGACATGTACGCGGCGATCGATTTGCTGGTCGACAAGCTTGACCGGCAGATCATCAAGCACAAGGAAAAGGTCAAGAACAAGCACGACATTTCCGCGTTGAAGCGCATCACGACCGAATAACACCTGATGGGCGACCGGCGAAGGCCGGTCGCCAGATTCGGAAAGCCTCACCGCACCCGCAAGCGCAAGACTTGCGCAAGACCCCCCGAAAAGCGTTAAGCTACGCGCCTTTCCTGCCTCAGGTTTTCATCCCTTCGCATGAACCCCATCAGCAAGTCTCTGTCGGTGTCCCGGATCGCTCTGGACATGGACATCACCAGCAAGAAGCGCCTGTTCGAACAGATCGGGCTCATGTTCGAAAACGAGAATCGAATTGCCCGCGCGAGTGTGTTCGATGCCTTGTTTGCCCGCGAAAAACTCGGGTCAACGGGATTGGGGCTTGGCGTCGCGATTCCGCATGGGCGCATCAAGCAGCTTCGCGATACGGTGGCCGTGTTCGTCCGGGCCCGGGAAGGCATTCCCTTCGAGGCGCCCGACGATGAACCGGTACGCCTGATCTTTGCAATGCTGGTACCTGAACACGCAACCGAGCAGCACTTGAACATGCTTTCGGAACTGTCGCAAATGTTCAGCGATGCGGATTTGCGCGAAGCCCTCCTCGTGGCCGCCGATCCGGCCGTCGTCTACCAACTGCTGACCGAGTGGTCGCCCTATGCCGCGATTAAACGTACAGCAGCTGTTTGAAGACCGGCGCGAAAAACTCCAGCTTACCTGGGTTGGCGGCCAGAAGGGCGCGTCGAGGGAACTCACCCATGACGCCCTCAATCGTGCCGGTGTCGGTCTTGTAGGCCATCTCAACCTCATACACCCGATTCTCATCCAGGCGCTCGGACTGAGCGACCTGGAATACCTGAACAACCAACCGCCGTCGGCGCGCGCCGAAAGCCTGGTCACGCTTTGCACCGGCGAGACCCTGTGCATCTTTGTATGCGACGGCGCCGATGCGCCGCAGTATCTTGTCGATGCGTGCGATGCGCACGACACACCACTGTTCCTGTCGCAAAAGAAGAGCCGGGTATTCGTAAATTTGCTGCGGCCTTACCTGCAGCGCGAGCTGTCCGAAGTGACCACCAGCCATGGCGTGTTCCTCGATGTGCTTGGCTTCGGCATCCTGATTACCGGCAATTCGCAGATCGGCAAGAGCGAACTCGCGCTGGAGCTGATTTCGCGCGGAGCGGGCCTGGTGGCCGACGACGCGGTTGAGCTGTACCAGATCGGCCCCGAGACCATTCAGGGGCGCTGCCCCGCGCTGCTTCGCGATTTCCTTGAAGTGCGCGGCATCGGCGTCATCAACATCAAGGCCATCTTTGGCGAGACCGCCGTGCGCCCCCGCAAGACATTGCGCCTGATCGTGCATCTGGAACGCCCGACTGAAGAGTATTTCCGCGGCCTGGATCGATTGCAGACCAAGTCCAGTTCGACCACAATCCTTGGCGTCGAAATCCCGACCGTGACGCTGGCGGTGGTGGCCGGGCGAAACCTGGCTGTGCTGGTCGAGGCGGCGGTACGCCACTACATCCTGCAAACCCGTGGCTACGATTCAACCAAAGACTTTCTCGATCGCCACGAAGAAGCCATGCGCGAATCCGGTGACGCGGAAGACGATCGCCGCCCCCTCGGCAATATTGACGAAACCGGCGTGTTCCGTGCCTTTGGCACGGATTGATACAGGACGGACCGCAGCGTGCAGCTTATCCTGGTCAGCGGATTGTCCGGTTCCGGCAAGAGCGTCGCGTTGCGTGCGCTCGAGGATTCGGGCTATTTCACGGTCGACAACCTGCCTGCCACCCTGATTCCGGCGCTGGTCGAGTCGCATCGCAGCAATCCGGGCAGCGGTGAAAGAATTGCCATCAGCATCGACGCGCGAACCGGCGACACCATCGCCGCACTGCCAGGTATTGTTGAGGAGCTGCAGGAAAGCCGCGTCGATTGCCGGGTGATCTATCTTGAGGCCAACGACGATGCGCTGGCGCGCCGCTTCGCGGAAACACGCCGGCCACATCCCATGGCGGACCGGATCGGCGGTGGCATCGCGGATTGCATTGCCGAAGAGCGCCGCGTCCTGTCACAGGTCGCCGACCTGGCGCACCGGATGGATACGTCGGGCGTCAGCGCCAACACCCTGCGCGCCTGGATCAAGGACTGGCTACGCCTTGATCAATCGCGCATCACGCTCGCGTTTCAGTCCTTTGGCTTCAAGCATGGAATTCCGATCGATGCCGATCTGGTGTTCGACGCGCGCTTTCTGCCCAACCCGTTTTACGACCCCCAGCTCAGGCCGCTCACCGGCAAGGACGCCGCGGTCAGGGAGTTTCTGGAATCGGATCTGAATGTCGCGCGCCTGATCGATGACATCGCGTCATTCCTGATGCGCTGGCTTCCTTTCTATGTCCGTGACAATCGCGCCGCGTTGACGATTGCCATCGGCTGCACCGGCGGCCAGCACCGCTCGGTGTACATCGTCGAGGAACTGGCGACGCGATTCGGCACTGATCAACAAATACTCATACGCCACCGCGATCTCTAAACGTTCGCCGGCTGCATTCCCATGATCAAATCCATTCTCAATGCCGTGTCCGAGTCCGTGCGTCCACGCGCACCCGCCCCGATGCAGCTGCCCATTTTTCCACTCGCGTCCATTCTCTTTCCCGGCGGCAATCTGTCGCTCAGGATTTTTGAGCATCGCTACATGGAGATGGCCAAGGCGTGTCTGAAGAAAAGCGCGCCATTTGGCGTCGCGCTCATTCGCCGCGGCGAGGAGGTTGGCGCCCCGGCGGATCCCGAACAAGTCGGCACGGTCGCGCGGATCGTGGAATGGGATATGCAGGAACTCGGTATCCTGCAAATCCGCGTCCGCGGCGAGAGTCGATTCCGGCTCGCCGCAAAATCGGTTACCCGTTCCGGGCTGATCATCGGCGAACTGACGCTGATTCCCGATGATCTGCACGTCGACTGTCCTGAACTGCCGCCTTGCGCCGCGTTTCTGCGCAAAGTACTGGTGCAAACGCAAGCCGAACAACTTGTGCCGGCACGTTTTGACGACGCCAACTGGGTCAGTTTCCGCATCACCGAGCTTCTGCCCTTCAACAACGCGGTCAAGCAAAAGATGCTGGAACTGACCGATGCGCGCATGCGCATCGAAGTCCTGCATCGTTTTCTAAGCGACCAGCGGCTCATCGCCTGAATGCCGGCGCGACTGCAGTTTCTGCAAAATACGCTTGACCGGCGCAGGAATGGCCGCATCCAGCGCGTCGTCGAACCCTATCCACATCAAACCGGGTTCCATCGCGCGCAGTGGAAGGGCGGTAATGGCGATCTCGACCGGAAAAATCGAAAGTGTGTAATGGGTAAACCCGTGTTCCACGCGTTCCAATTCACGCACGGTCCGGCCCTTCAGCGCGAAACGCGTGTGCAGCGCGGCGAATATGTCCTGCTCCACCGGAAATTCCGGCAGGCACCAAAGCCCTCCCCATATCCCGGTGGGCGGACGTTTCTCCAGCAGGACTTCGCCACGCCAGTGAATCACCAGCATGCGCGTTTGCCGGTGGGGGGTCTCGCGTTTCACCCCCTTTCCCGGCAGTTCCCCAATGCGGCCAGAATCAAAAGCCACGCAGGATTTCCGCACCGGACATA
>JBDTSU010000143.1:0-8956 GCA_039930965.1 Betaproteobacteria bacterium | reverse complement strand
GGCCATCTTCCCCGGCATCCAGGGTGGGCCACTGATGCATGTCATCGCGGGAAAGGCGGTCGCATTCAAGGAGGCGCTGGAACCGTCGTTTAAGACCTATCAGCAGCAAGTGCTGAAGAATGCCGATGTACTGGCCAAAACACTGATCAAGCGCGGCCTGCGTATTGTCTCCGGCCGCACCGAATCGCACGTGATGCTGGTGGACCTGCGGGCCAAGCACATTACCGGCAAGGAAGCCGAAGCAGCGCTTGGGCAGGCGCATATCACGGTCAACAAAAACGCAATTCCGAACGATCCGGAGAAACCGTTTGTCACCAGCGGCGTTCGCCTCGGTTCGCCGGCGATGACCACGCGCGGCTTCAGGGAGGCCGAGGCCGAATTGACCGGCAACCTGATCGCCGACGTGCTGGACCGCGCGAAAGACGAGGCCAGTATCGCGGCGGTGCGCGAAAAAGTCTCCGCGCTTACCAAGCGCTTCCCGGTTTACGGCGCCTGATCGATTGAACGACCAAGGACGGATACCAGAAAATGAAATGTCCGTTCTGCAGCGCACAAGAGACCCAGGTGATCGATTCGCGCGTCTCCGAAGAGGGCGACGTGGTCCGCCGTCGCCGCCGCTGCACGGTGTGCCACAAGCGGTTCACCACCTACGAAAACGCCGAACTGCGCATGCCGACCATCGTCAAGTCCAATGGCCAGCGCGAGGATTTTTCGCGCAGCAAGCTTGAGACCAGTTTCCATCGCGCGCTGCACAAGCGGCCGGTGGAAGCCGCCAAAATGGAAGAGGCGATCGAGCGCATCGAGCAGACGGTGCTGAACGAAGCGAAGCGCGAACTGCCTTCGCGCAAGATCGGCGAAATGGTGATGGAAGAGCTGAGAAAGATCGATCAGGTGGGATACGTTCGATTCGCCTCGGTGTATCGCAGTTTTTCGGATGTCGAGGAATTCAAGGACGCCATCCGCGAAGTGACCAAGAAGTAATGGCCGCCTTCACCGCCTTCGATTACGCCATGATGGCGCGCGCGTTGCGCAATGCCGAGCGCGGCCGCTGCATCGCCACCCCCAATCCCTTCGTCGGCTGTGTCATCGTCAAGCAGGGACGCATCATCGGTGAGGGTTTCACACAAAAGGGCGGACGCCCGCACGCGGAAGCGATGGCGCTGGAGGCGTGCAGCGAATCGCCTGAGGGGTCAACGGTCTATTCGACGCTGGAACCCTGCGTGCGCCATGCGCGCTCGCGCGGCCCGGCCTGCTCGGACCTGCTGATCGCGGCAAAGGTGGCGCGCGTGGTCTCGGCCTTGCACGATCCCTTCGATGGCGTCGACGGGGCCGGCCACGACAGTCTGCGCGCGGCCGGCATCAAGGTCGATATCGGGCTGATGGAGGCGGATGCGGCCCGCAGCCTGAAGGCATTTCTGGCGCGCGTGACGCGCGGCTGGCCCTGGGTCACGCTCAAGGTGGCCGCGACGCTGGATGGCAAGACGGCGCTGGCCAACGGTGAATCGAAATGGATCACCGGCGCGGATGCGCGCCGCGATGTGCATCGCCTGCGCGCAGAGGCCTGTGCCGTGATGACCGGCATCGGCACGTTGATGGCCGACGATCCCGAACTGACCGTGCGCGATGTGGCGTGCGAGCGCCAGCCGCTGCGGGTGCTGCTCGACAGCCGGCTGGATGTGGCGTTGTCCGCGAAAATCCTGCGCGGCGGCAATGTGCTGATCGCGACGGCGGCCCATCGACCGGATCGCGAGCGCGAGCTGGAGGCCGCGGGCGCGGAAGTGATGCGCGTGCCTGTCGAGGCGGTGAAAGGCAAAGTGGACCTGGTAAAAATGATGGAGCAATTCGCGCAGCGCGGCATCAATCACGTCATGGTCGAGACTGGCGCCAAGCTGAATGCATCGCTGCTGGCGGCGGGTGTGGTCGATGAAATCATCGCCTACATCGCCCCGAGTATTTTTGGCGATAGTGCGCGCGGCCTGTTTGCGCTGCCCGAATTGACAAGCCTCGACCAGCGCACCAAATTGCAGATATCCGATGTTCGGCAGATTGGCGCCGATTTGCGCGTGACCGCACAAGTGTTGAAGGACTGATCATGTTTACCGGCATCATCGAAACCACCGGCATTATCGACACGGCGAACGTGAGTCCCGCCAACACCCACCTGACCATCAAGGCACCGCGCCTCGGCCTGCACAATGTCGCCATCGGCGATTCGGTGTCGGTCGGCGGCTGCTGCCTCACGGTGGTGGCGAAGGGTCCTGAAACGTTTTCCGTGGACGTCTCGAATGAAACGCTGTCACTGACGACCGGGCTCGTTCAGGGCGGCGAAGTCAACCTGGAAAAATCGTTGCGCTTCGGCGACCGCATCGGCGGGCACCTGGTCAGCGGACATATCGACGGCGTCGGGCTGGTGACGGCGATGGAGGACCTGGGCGCATCATGGCGCCTGGAAATCGAAGCGCCGAAGGAACTTGCCCGGTTTGTCGCGCGCAAAGGCTCGATTACAGTCAATGGCGTCTCGCTGACCGTGAATACGGTGAGCGACGCGCCGAACGGCAGTGCCCGCTTCGAGATCAATATCATCCCGCACACCCATCAGGTGACGACGATTCGCCTGCTGCACAAGGGCGCAAAGGTCAATCTCGAGATTGATCAACTGGCGCGGTATGTGGAGCGGATTCTGCAGACGCAGGCGCCTGCATCGCCATAGGATGGTTCGAGCGCGGCGATACCTATCCCGCGGCTCTCCAGTTCCGTCATTCCCGCGAACAACCACAAGGGTTGCGCCGAGCGGAGATCCATGTTTCGTCACGCAAAATGGATTCCCGCGTTCGCGGGAATGACGTGTGTAAATTGAGGTTTCCTACAGCTTGTCCAGCGCGACCGAGCCGTCCCAGTCGGCGGCGGGTGGCGATTCCAGGATGGCCGCGATGCGTTCGAGATACAGCGCGGATATCCTGTCGTCCGGCACCAGCGCGAGCAACTGCCGCCACAACGCCGCGCTCGCACCCCATTGCCGTTGCCGGTAGGCCTGCAGAGCTTCATCCGTGAGCTGGTTCACCTTCGCGTTGTCGGAAACCGTGAAGATCTCCACGGCTTCGGTCTTGCCTTTGACGATCACGCGGTCGACTTTCCGCAACGGCAGCGCGCCGTCCAGCAACGCCACGGACGCACTGCTGACCAGGATCTCGGTGCCATACAGCTTGTTGACGCCCTCGAGCCGTGAGGCGAGATTGACGCTGTCGCCAATGGCGGTGTAGTCGAACCGGTCCGACGCGCCGAGATTGCCGACGATGGCCGGCCCGGTATGAATGCCCACCCGCATCGCGATCGGCGGCAAGCCACGCTGCAAAAGCTCATCGCGCAGCTTTCGCATGTCGAGTTGCATGTCGCGCGCGGCCAGGCAGGCGTTGAGCGCATGTTTCTCGTCCGCCAGCGGCGCGCCCCAGATCGCCATGATGCCGTCGCCCATGAAGCGGTTCACGGTGCCGCCGTAGCGTTTGATGATCGCCGTCGCGCGCGAAAAATGCTCGTTCAACAGTTGCGCGACCTGCTCGGGGCCGAGTTGTTCGGAAATGCTGGTGAAACCCTTCAGGTCGGTGAACATCAGCGTGATCTCGCGGCGTTCGCCGCCCAGTTTCAGTTTCTCCGGATGCGCCATGATCTGGTCGACCACTTCCGGCGCCAGATACAGCGAAAAGGCGCGGCGGGTTTCGCGGCGCTGGCGTTGCTCGGAGAAGAAGGCATGCCCGCCGAGGCTGGCGTAGACCATCACCGCGCTGGGCGTGGCGGCGAGCGCGGGCAGCCAGAGATTGTGGCTGGCGAACAGCCACCCGTCGCCGATTGCAATGATCGCGAGGAGTACGATTCCGGCGGCGGCGCTGACGAAGGGGCGCCAGCGGCGCATCAACAACGCACTCATCGCCACGGAAAAACACAACAGCGCCAGATTCCAGCCCCACGAAAGCGGGGTCACGCTTCGATGTAATAACGCGCTTTCCGTAATATTGGCGTGTACCTCAGCGCCCGGCATGAGCCATCCCGTGGAACTCGTAAAGGGTGTTGCAAAGTTGTCGTTGTTTCCGCCCGTCTCCACCGCCGCTCTCACGTTTCGTCCGACCAGCACAATCTGGTCGCGAAAGATATCGGGCGGCAAGTCCGTATCGGCATGCAGGGCCTGGTAGTACGAAACATACGGAAATGTATGATCGGAGCCCACGTACCCGATCATTTTGCCTTCGAGTGGCGGGGGTTCTTCGATCAGGCCGGGACGGACAAGATTGGCGCGCCGGACGATCTCGCGCCAGAATACATCCTGGCCTTCCGGCATGCGGCGCAACACCAGGTCGCCGTCATCCTGCGGAATCGTGGCAAGTCCGTTGGCAGCACCGGCTTTCTTGAATGCGTCGATCGGTTCGACCCGCAACCACTGGCGTACATATTGCGTTTCCTGATAGACGCGATCGGCGGTCAGCACCACGTTGCCCGCCTTGGCGATGGCTTGCGCAAACAGCCGATCATCCTCTTCGTTGGACGGCTCGGAGAGCAGCACATCGAATGCGACGACGATAGCGCCTGCGCGATTGAGCTGTTCGAGCAGCTCGCCGTGCATGCGCCGTGGCCAGGGCCATTGTTTTTCAATCTGCGCGAACGATGGCTCGTCGATGCCGACGATGGTGATCGGCAACGACGAACGGCCGGGCGCGCTCGCGACCATCAGCAAATCGTAGCCCTTGAGTTCCAGCCTGCGCCAGCCGTCCCAGGCGCTTAGCGCGGCGAACAGCAACAGCGTGATGATGGCCACAACGACAGGAGCAGAACGCAGGAAGGGGCGGAGGTGTTTCAACATTTGCCGACCATCGTGGCTCTTCGCGGTGACATCTGAACACTCAAAGGACCGTCGTCCCAGCGAACGCTGGGACCCAGTCCGTTACACAATCTGATCATACAAGTCGGTCCAATCCGGGTTTGACTCTTCAATCAGTTTCAACTTCCACAATCGTTTCCACGCCTTGATGTTTTTCTCGCGCACAATCGCGGACTCCATCGTTCCGTGAACTTCGTACCACACTAATGTGTGTACCTGGTGCTCTTTCGTGAAGCCCTCGACGAGATCGCACTTGTGTTGCCACACGCGTTTGACCAAATCAGACGTTACGCCGACGTAGAGCGTGCCATTCTTTTGGCTTGCCAGCATATAGACGCAGGGCTGTTTCAAAGTGAAATTGGTTTGGACTGGGTCCCAGCCCCCACCTTTAAGCATGCTGGGGCAGGCTCCGCTGGGACGACGGGCTTTTTCTTCGGGCAGGCTACGTCGGCCTCATTGTATCCGCGCAACATACCGCGACCAATCTATCCGCCGAACCCTCAAAACCGATAGTTGACGATCACCCCAAACACATCCGACTCGTTCTTCTTCAGCAGATTGAGCGCGTAGGCCTCCAGCGACCAGTGCTTGCGATCAAATTCAACGTAAGCGCGCACCTGCGCATCCCAGCCGGGCTCAAGCCTGACCTGATTGGCCTCATCGGAATAACGTGTCGACCGGTAGATCGCCTGCGCGCTCACATAGCTGCGCGCCGCGTAGGTCCAGGTCGCGCCGACGGCGGCCTGGTGGCGCGGCAGGTAGGGAAGGTGATTGTCGCGGAAGGCCTCGAATTTGGCGGCACTGTCGGTATAGGTGTAGTGGATACGCGCGGCCAGCGACGCATTGACGATATGCTCCAGCGACAGGGACGCCCGCTTCACCGTTCCCAGTGAAAACACCGGCGTGTCCTCGAGCGCGTCGGGCTTGGGCGGCAGCGGCAGGATGCGGCTGCGCAGGCGATCGAGATTGGTGACATCGGCGCGGGTATTGAGCACACCATCGAGCAACGAATACAGGTTGCGAATGTTCTGCCATTCGGCGCCGGCCGACATGAAAGTGCCGGCGCCCGCTTCCCACTCAAGCTGCCCGCGGCAGCGCGACAGCTTTCCGCCGGGGAACACCAGTTGATCGTCGGTGACGATGCCCGCGATCGCCACCGGTGCGAGGGTGCTGAGCGACGCCGGCCGCGTCCATTCCTGGCAGGCGAATCGCCCGACCCGGCCGGCGCCTTCGCGGTACACGATTCCCAACGCCCCATTGACGCGATGGCGCCGGTAATTCTCCAGGATGTCCGCCGTTGAACCCTGGGACGCGATATGAAAATCCCGATCCTTCCGGTAGTCGCTCCAGCCCAGCAGCGCTTCAAGCGTCCAGCGCGGCACGGACAGGCGCATCGAGACGTAGGCCATGGCCGAACGGTCGCGATCGGCGGAATCCAGCGTGTTGCGTGAAACCGCCGCGCCGGGAGCATGCAGACCGGCGTCCTGCACCACGCCGTTTGTGGTCCTGAAGCGCGCAGCTTCGATGCCCCAGGTAAATTCCCGTCCGTCGCTGCCCAGCATGGTGTGCCGCAACTGTGCGTCGGCGGTGGTCGGGCGCGTCACAAAATCGGTTTGCCTGAGAAGCGACAGGCCGGGCAGCACGATGCTTGACTGCTCGTCCACCGTCGATCGCTCGCGGCCATAGCCGGTCTTGAACCAGAGTTGTGAACTGGCATCGAGTGCGTAGTGGCCGCCAGCATCGACGCGGCTGTTGCTGCCGGACACGCGCTGGAACAATCCCGTCACGTCGCGGGTACCAATATCGATATCCGCTGCGAGCCGATTCGCGTAAACAAAGAAGCTCGTGTCCCAGCGCGGGCGCAGTCCGACGGCGGCGGTCACCGTCTTCGCGTCTGCGCGCAGGGCGGTATTGCCGGGCGTGATGCGTGTATCGATGGCTTCGGCGAACCAGGTCACGGGCGTCGGCGCCAGCAAGTAGCCATTGACGGTCACCACCGGCTCAATCAGTTTCAGGTCGTCGCCGCGATTCGACCGCAATGAGACGTTGGCATAGCTGCCCGGTGTTTCCGCCAGCGATTGGTAACGATTTGAGGCGCCGAAGGCGATGGGATCGAGCAGGAAGCCTTGCAGCAATTCAGAACGCCGGTTGAAGTCGCCCGCATAGCGGTCGGCCAGGAACAGATGGCTGCCCGCCCAGAACGGTAAATAGGATTCCTGCGCCATGTGTCGCGCCCAGTTTTCCATGCCGAAGAACGCCATGGCATTGCCGAGGTTGGCGGCGCCGGCCTGGTTGTTGGCCACCTGGTTGAATGATTTCAGGTACGGCATCAGCCGCACCGCTTCGCGCGCTTCGCGCACCGCGGCCGCGGGCTCAATGCCGTCGACCTTGATCAGGCTCGCCAGCAGGTGCGGCAGCGGATCGTGAGCGTCCAGTTCGCTGACCTTTTCGAGTTCCTGCAGTGCCCGGTCGGGGCGCTCCATGCGGGCGTAGGCGACCGCCGTGTACAGGTGGGCCCGGGCATAGCGCGGCTCGATCAGGCTGGCGCGCAGCAGCGTATTGACGGCGGCCTCGTTGTGGCCTTGTTTGAGTTCAAGCACACCCTTGCCGGTGAGCATCACCACGTTGCCGGGCTGCAGGGCGAGCGCTTTCTCGAATGCCAGCGCGGCCTTCGGGTAATCGCCGGCGCCGGTTTGCAGGGTGGCCAATTCTCCCCAGGACGTCGCCGACCGGGCATCAAGCTGCGTGGCCTTTTCCAGATACCGCCTCGCCACGTCAACATTGTCACGCTCGGCCTCGATCACGCCGAGACCCAGCCAGGGGCGGGAATCGGCCGGCGCGATCTTGGCGGCCCGTTCGTAGGCGTCGATGGCCTCGGCGGCCAAGCCCTCAAATCGCGCGATGTCGCCGCGCGCAATCAGTGCTTCGGCCGATTGCGGGTTGCGGCGCAATGCGTCATCGACGCTGCGGCGCGCACCGGCGGCATCGTCCTGCAATAGCGATAACTGTGCCAGGGCCACCTGCACGCGTTCGTCGGCCGGAAACCTGCCGGCCGTATCGTTGAGCGACTGCCTGGCCTGCGCATATTCGCCGTTGTAGACCTGGAAATCGGCCAGCAGCAGGCGCGCGGACACTGAGTCGGTTTGCGGGTTCGTTGCGGCGCTGCGCAGGCGCGCATAGGCGATGTCGAGTTTCCCGTCATCGATCAGTGTGGCGATCTCGGCGAGTTCCTTCTGCGCATCGATCGACGCATTCGTTTCGCGATAGTGTCGCGCATCGATCGCGCGCGACGATACCCATTGAATGCGTTCGCGTGGATTGACGACCTGGATCTTGACCGGCGCGCGACCCTGCTCGGCACTGGCCTGCTCATTCCGGCCAACCAATACGCGTCCCTGCTCATTGCCGAATTCGGCCTCGCCGCTGAATACCGTCAGGGTCGATCGGCCGTCCGGCTCGACGACCATCTCCCAGTCGGTGCCGCGTATCGAGGCCAGCGCGGAAGGCGTCTGCATGGTCAGGCCGCCGGGCGAGGTTTTCGATTGCATCCAGCTGCGGCCGGCGTTGAGATTGAGCAGGGTCTTCTGGTTCTTGTCCTGGCTCAGTTCCTTTATCTGCAACACGCTGTTCTGCGCGAGGCGAATCTGCGTGCGATCGGGAAACAGCAGCGCCATCTTTGACAGATCGCCGGTGCGCACGAGATTAGACGGAAACACCTGCTGATTGACCTTGGCCGCGCGCCAGTCCAGTTGCTGCGCTTCGCGGTATTCGCCCTTGCCTTCGAGACTGACGATTTCGGCGGCGGGGGGTGGGGCGGCCAACAGTAGTGTGGGGAACGCGCAGAGTATCGCCAAGCACCCTTTGATATCGTCGATGCCCGTTTGTCTCGCAGTTGTCGCAATCGTCTTCCCCCTTTGAAAAAGGGGGAGTGAGGGGGATTTTCGGTGGTTGTCGATAGGTAACGATCGCAAATCCCCCTCCGTCCCGTTGCAGGGCGCATGGCCCACTGCATTGGGCCATCGTTCAGCGGGCGCGCGGCATGCCGCACGAAACCCCCGCTTCACCCTTTTGCAAAGGGAAAAGTGCCAG